>JBBTRI010000004.1:12925-79781 GCA_038065255.1 Patescibacteria group bacterium | reverse complement strand
AACATATGGCACGAGCAAAACGAACACATCAATCAACGGGAGTAAAGCTCCCAAAACTCAAGCGCATCGAATTGCGCAAACCCGTCAAGCAGCGCACAAAATACAAAATGGGTAAGTAGTTTTTTGTTACACTGTTTTTTATTGCGCATGATAGTGTGATATACTTAAAAGTGAGTGGAAAACTCACTTTTTAGAATTTCAACTATTTTTTTAAAACAATGCCTGGAGGAAAAATACAAAAAGCGTGGGTCATCACAGTGGACATGGGGTATGGACATCAGCGCGCGGCCTACCCGCTGCACGATATCGCATACGGCGGCATTATTGCAATGAACGACTATAAGGGGCTACCCAAGGAAGAACGCCACGCATGGGAGCAGAGCAGGGAAGGGTACGAGTTTATTTCGCGCGTGAAAGCAAAGTCGATCATCGGCAAAATCGCTTTTGATTTGTTTGATAAAATCCAAGAAATCCCGCAATTCTATCCGCGGCGCGATTTGTCGCGGCCCAATTTGCAGCTCTACCAAACGTACTACATGATCCAGCATCAGGGAGTTGGGAGGCATTTGTTTGGCGAAGTGCTTTCAAAAAATCCAAAACTTCCTTTGATCGCTACGTTTTTCTTGCCTGCATTTGCCGCTGAAATCTATGGTTATGAGGGAGATATTTATTGTACAGTATGCGATGCGGATGTGAGTCGCACGTGGGTTCCGAAGAATCCTCAAAAAAGTCGCATCAAATATTTGGCGCCCAATAAGCGTGTTGCGGAACGCCTCAAACTCTATGGCGTCAAGGAAGAAAATATCTTTTTTACTGGATTTCCTTTGCCAAAGGAAAATATCGGAGGGCACTCCATGGCGCTTCTCAAAAAAGACCTTGGCGAGAGGCTTGTGATGCTCGATCCGCAGAAACTCACGCGGCATAAGTTTGGACATATTATCAACTACCACATTGGCAAAAAATTCATGCCGGTTCGCAAGCCCAAACGCCCCCTTACATTGACGTTTGCTGTTGGTGGTGCCGGCGCTCAGAGTGATATCGGCATTCATATTCTTGAGAGTCTGAGGCAGAAAATTCTCTCCAAAGAAATCAAGCTTAACGTTGTGGCAGGCACACGCAAAGAGGTACTTGACCAATATTCTGAACTTATTCGAGATTTGAAACTCAAAAAAATGCTTGGTACGGGCCTTACCATAATCTACGAAAAAACAAAAAATGATTATTTTGCTGTGTTCAATAAGGCATTGCGCGAGACGGATATATTATGGACCAAGCCTTCAGAACTCTCATTTTATACTGCATTGGGACTTCCGATTATTATGGCACCGTCGATTGGCTCACAGGAAGATTTCAACCGCATTTGGTTGAAAACGGTTGCCGGTGGCATATCCCAAAACGATCCACGCTATACGGATGAATGGCTCTTTGAATGGGTGAATAGCGGTTGGCTTGCTCGTGCAGCACTCAACGGTTTTATGGAGGCGCCGATTATGGGTACGTATAATATTGAACGGGTGATAGCGGGAAGGGATCATGAAGGGGATATCGGGAAGGAAACACTGCTGGCTGTATGATTTCTATGAATTACAAGACTTCATAATAATCTCACTAATGTATATAATGTATGCTTCAATTCTTTGAAAAAAAGCTCGGCGCGACAATCCATACTTTTTTTGGATTTGGTTTACTCTGTTTTGTACTGGGATTTTTGGTAATCATCAGTGAATTTCTTTGGCGCTTCCTCATGGCGCTGCTATTTTTGATCGTTGCATTTGCCATGCTGCACGTGGCATATCGCTTGCAGCTGTTTCGCGAACACATGCATCATTTTTTCGGGAATGGAGGATTGGACGAAGCGCCTCTGCCAAAGCGGACAGCGAAGAGCGCAAAGAAAAAGGCAAGCGTTCTGTAGGTATGGATAAGAAGGGTGGGCGCATACTGGCAGGCGTCAAAATTGTTTTAGCGACACTTGTTGTTTTGGGTGCCGCATTTCTTGTTGTCCTCAACCTTCCGGCAACAAAAAAAGAAACCGCTGTCATATTCGGCGTAACATTTAGTACTGATTATGCTGCAAGCCTTGGGCTTGACTGGCGGCAAACATTTCTTGCGCTTCTGGATGATCTTAGCGTGCGAAAATTTCGCTTGAATGCCTATTGGAGCGAAATCGAAGCACAGCGCGATACCATGAATTTTGACAGCCTTGATTTTCAGCTTGATGAGGCTGCAAAAAGGGATGCCAAAGTTCTCCTTGCCGTGGGAAGGAAACTGCCCCGCTGGCCTGAATGCCACGATCCTGCATGGGTGCGTGCCTTGCCAAAAAAAGAAATCGAAGAACGACTCTTGAAGCTTGTGCGTGCCGTTGTTGAGCGCTATAAGGATCATCCTGCAGTAGAAAAATGGCAAGTGGAAAACGAAATTGTTTTTCCGTTTGGTGATTGCCCCAATTGGCTCGGCTTGGATTCGTTGCAAAAAGAACTAGACCTTGTTCGTTCACTTTCGGATAAGCCGATTGTGGTGACAGACTCGGGCGAATGGACACCATGGATTCCAATGGCGTGGTATGGCGATATACTGGGATCGAGTTTGTACTTGGAGGCATGGAATGATTATCTTGGACATATCCCGTTTCCCATTAGGCCGGGATACTACCAATTCAAAGCATGGCTGGTATCTCCATGGAAGAAGGATATTATTTTTACAGAACTTCAGGCAGAACCATGGGGACCAAAAGCGGTGCAGGATATGTCTGTCGATGAAGCTCGAAACTATTTTCCTCTTGAAAAAATGCGTGCACGGATTCAATTTGCGCGCGATGTCGGGTTCCGCGAAGTCTATCTCTGGGGCGAAGAATGGTGGTACTGGATGAAGCAATACGGTGATTCGTCATATTGGGACGAAGGGAAGAAGATTTTTCAATAACGGCAGCTTGACAGTGTATGAATTTGTAGTACAATATCATACATACTATATATTACTTTTAATCTATGCGGAAAGTTCTTACTATTTCCCTGCCTACTCAAACGATCAAGACTGTCAATACTCTGGTATCTAGCGGAGGATATGCCAGTACGAGTGAGCTTTTTCGAGAGTTGATTCGTGCAAGAGAAGCTCAGGAGAAAAAAAAGAAATCGTTTAATGTTCCCGGTTTTTTGCGTGCCGTAAAAACTCATGCGAAAAAGGGAGCGCATAAAGATCTCTCTTCTCGGCATGATCACTATCTCTATGGAGCATAGCGTTCTTGTTGATTCTGATTTCTGGATAGCATTGTACAGCAAGAGCGATACCAATCACAATCGTGCAGAAAACATTATAGCTTCATTAGCGAACGATTCCGTACTTCATGTTTTTCTTTCATCGTTTGTCTATGCCGAAACGGTAACGATTCTTTCCCAACGAGTATCGAGAGAAACTGCGCGTTATTTCATGGATGATATTGGTGAACAGGGCGCAACTCTTTTGTATATTAATGAAGATGTCTTTTCTATTGCACAACACCTGTTCAAAAAGCAGCGTTCAAAAAATACAAGTTTCGTGGATGTTGTTAATATTTCCTTACTGCAGTCATATTCTTTTTCCGGCATCTTGAGTTTTGATCGGGATTATAAACGGAATGGCATTCATGTAATGACGTAAAGAGCTTTTTGTATTATAACCATAAGTATTTATAGCATATCCCTCTTGACAAAAGGGCGTTTTTGTGCTATAAGTAGTTCTATGTACATTGAGGTAACCAATGCTTGAAGTATTTGTAATCATTGGCATAGCAATAGGGGTTTTAGCAGGGTGGAGTGCTACTGAGAGAGAATCTTCTGATGTTATACGATGCATTACTACGATATCTATAGGGATTTGTGGTGGCGCGCTATTTTACGGTATCGGTTGGTTGATAGGCGCTATCATAAACGCGGTCACTTCTTTTATCGCAATCTACTGGCTGCCCATCGCTGCCATACTCGCGTTCATCGCTGGAATTACTTATTGGGTAACTCATCCCAATGAAGTGGAAAATTTTGTGCTCGAGGCAGCCATGCTTGCAAAGGAGCAATTTGAGAAGCTCGTTGCTAGCATCAAGACCAGCGATCGTGTGATCCTTGGCTATGCACGCAGGCAGACGAAGCTGCTGGTGGGAATCGCACCCGAGTTCGAGTGGCATGACATTCGCACATCAGTCAACTCGCTCGGAAACAGCCATATCCCCAATCTGTTGCGCGAACGCCAAGATCTGCGCAAAGCAGTCAAACGCGTGCAACATGTCTTGAAGCAAGTTGAGTGGCAGAAGCCGGATCGTCAAGACTTCGAGAAGGCGAATGCCCGTAGAACTGCTCAAAACATCGAGGGTCTCGTGATACGCCTGCAAAGAAATGAAGTAGACATCAAGGAAGCGCTCGACACACTGTGCCATCTCGAAGCGGATCTCGCCGTAGCTACGACAGACAGCTACAAGCGCGATGAGATTATGGCACAGCTGCATATGCTCGTGTCGCGCATCGAGCAGAACAGCGCCGCCATTCAAGAGGCGCGCTCCGAAACAGACGACTACGCCCAAGGCCGCACAGCACGCCGCCTCACTGAGTAGTTGTCAGAACCGAACCATTGGAGTAATCCAATGGTTTTTTATACCATTCTCCGTAATTTTTCATATTCTTCTCTCGAGATTTCAATATCTCGAAGAATTTCTTTTAGTATACCTATACTCAAGGATTCGTTCCCATGAATGGGAATCGTTGTTGTTTTTCCTGAAATAGGATTGAGAAAAAAATGATGACTTCCTTTGATTCGAATATTTTCAAAGCCTAAATGAACCA
This sequence comes from Patescibacteria group bacterium, assembly GCA_038065255.1. Classification (NCBI taxonomy): domain Bacteria; species Patescibacteria group bacterium. The sequence continues at coordinate 74,976 of JBBTRI010000004.1, read as the reverse complement.
GTATTTTTACCATGCGCTTAGCAGAAATGGGAACAAAGGGCGGCATAGGTGCTATGCGCGGAATTCAAGTTGATGCACGCCGATAAATTCATTTTGAGAAATAGGTTCTTTGAATAATTTTTGCTCAACTTCAATACAGAGCTCAATAACCTCATGAAGTCTTTTATAGAGTTCCGGCAGTGTCTTTGCTTGAGTATAGCAGCTTTTCAGCGAAGGGACTTTCCCTACATAATAGCCATGCTCATCTTTTTCAATAATAACAGGAAAGTGATAGATATGTTTTTGACGTGATTTCATATAATAGAAATCATAACAAAGTATAGACAAAAAGACAAAAAGATATCAGGAGTTGCGTGAATTACGCTCACTCATGTATCGCACCGAGAGGAGATGTGAATTTGGGGCGCAGTATACCTCCTTGACAGAGAGAGGAAGTCATGATAGGTTTTCCGGTGACGTACATTACAACAATGAATACGAACTCTGATGAAAGTACACAGGACCTTGTCAAGACAATGAGTATGCTTGATGTGATGGAGAAATGTGATCGACAGAGGTTTATCGGTGAAATAAACGCAGGCTGTTTGTGGATGATTCGCACCGATAACATCACTCGCTTTGAAGTATTTGGGCACCTCTTCCTTCCATGGATTGTCGGAGCGGCTGTGATTGCACTTGGACTATTTGGAGCGATGCAATTTGGTTTGAATCAGTATTTTCCAATCATTGCGGTCAGCTTCAGTATTGGGACTTTTATAGTAGGTATCCTTAATTGGTTTCAATTCAAGAAGCTGAAAGTAGCGAAAGGCTATGGCCGCGTTGCTTGGCACTCAACACTTTCAAAGACAGCTGATATTCGAGTAGCAAATTCGGATCAGCCAACGCATAGTAATGACAGCAAAACACGGGATGTATACTGGAGTATCCCTCTTGACCCCAATGGAAAAGGGGAGATATACGTGTTTAATGGCGTTAGTACGATATCTCACAGGTTATTGGTCGGGACTATCAAACCTTGCAGAGATAGTAGATATATTCAGATCACATCGAGGTACAACGGCAAGAAGGTTGTTTCCCCGCCGATATCTATCGAATCTTTAACTGGTCTATTTGATTTGTGCAGGCTTGAAATGAGTTTTATCCAAAATTGGGGAGATATTCTTGAAAAGCTTGCAAGTAGTGCCTTAACCGCCGAAGCTCAAAAGAATGAGAGTGAGGCGAAAGTTGCTTCGCTGAACAATCAACTCGCATTGGCGCGTAAAGATCTACAGGCTTCAATGGAGCAACGCGATAGATTTACCGATGTGATTTCTCATCTCGCCGTTGAGCATCTCCATACACTTGTGATTGGTTTGATTGATCAGACGGGCGCTGTTGAAACAGCACATGATGATATTGAGGCAGCTCTCGTCATGGAAGAACAGACTGCTTCTCAGCGCAGAGATATCGAAAGTAAGATGAGCGAACTTCGTGATCAACTCCGTAATCTGGACGACCAGAAAGCCGCATCAGAACGAGATTTGCTTGATAATCAGAGCCGTACACGCGAAGCGCAACAAACGCTCGAAAGTCATGTCGATCGGTATGTGCGATCTTCACTTAATATACTCGAAGTATTTGGGCAAGATATGGACAGGAGTGCACAGGAAATCCACTTTATCTGCCAGAATACACTCACCAAAGTACTTTCTCAAGATGACCAGCGCCGTGCCGTATTCACTGAATGGATTGCTAAGGCAGACGAATACCTTGCAACCAAACAACTCACAACCTCCTAATGGAGGTTTTTTTAATTTTCATTTTTTTAATTTTGATTGACTCTTTTGCGCGTATTCGAGATGATACTATAAGACTATGAACGATGATATTAAAGAGCAGGATGCAGTATCTCTTTCCGTCACTCAATTTGTTGAATACATTAACAGCATCGTTGGCAGGAGGAAGGTGACTGTCGAAGGCGAAGTTGCTTCGTATAAAATCAACCAGGGGAAGTGGGTTTTTTTCACATTGAAAGACGAGCAGAGTGTCGTTGAATGCTTCGGGTTGGCATACCAAGTTCCACGACTTGAGGACGGCATGCAGGTGTCTGTTTTTGGCGCTCCCCGTGTGTATGGCAAGACGGGAAAGTTTAGTATTTTTGTTGACCGAGTGGAAGCAAAAGGAGAAGGAGCTCTCAAGCGCGCATTTGAACTCACAAAAGCAAAGCTGCAGCAGGAGGGTATTTTTGATGCCGCACGCAAGCGAGCCTTGCCGCGTTTTCCCAAAAAAATAGGTCTCATTGCATCGCGCGAATCCGCTGCGTACACGGATTTCATGCGCATTGTACACAATCGATTCGGCGGACTTGAAATCTATCTTTCCCATGTCCATGTGCAGGGCGCCGAAGCAATCACGGATATCGTACAAAGCTTTGACTGGTTCAATGCACATGGAGTCAAAGAGGGAATTGATGTAATTGTGCTTATTCGCGGAGGAGGAAGTCTTGAGGATTTGCAAGCGTTTAATTCCGAAAGCATTGCGCGGGCAGTATTTGGATCAACCATTCCTATTGTGTGTGGCGTGGGGCATGAGCGTGATGAAACGTTGGCGGATTACGCTGCAGATGTGCGTGCGGCTACCCCGACACATGCAGCATCGCTGGTTGTGCCGGATCGTAGCGAGTTACTTGCTACCGTGTCAGCGGATGCCGCGCTTCTGAGCCGTTCATTGGAACATACGCTTGAGTGGCAGCGCAGCCGCTATGAGCAATCTATCCGAAGTATGGAGCATGTTCTCGTTGGACGAATCACTCATATGCAACGCGTTTTGCAAGGATTTTATGGACACGCATCTGTGTATCATCAGACATTATTGAATGCCCGTGCAAAAGTTACCGAAAGTGTGCAGCGAATCAGTGCTGCGATTGATTATCACTACCGTTCACTATGTGATCGAAAAGTGTTTCTAGAACGCCAACTGAATGCCGTTAATCCGTTGACGGTTCTTAAGCGAGGGTATAGCATTATAAAAAGAAAGGGCATTGCGATATCATCAATCAAGGATGTAAAACCCGGTGATCAGATCGACATTTCATTTAGTGATGGCGATGCTCAAGCTAAGATTCTTTCAGAGCAACAAGAACTGTTTTAATAACAATAGCTATGATAAAAAAACAATCATCACAGACATTGCAGCAGCTTTTTGACGAGCTTGAGGCAATTGTTGCACAGTTTGAAAAAGGCGGCATTGATTTGGATAAAAGCTTAGAGCTTTTTGAACGAGGCTTGGAGCTCGCAACCCTTTGCAAGTCGCGTTTGAAAGAAGTGGAAAATAAAGTCATTGATATCAAAAAGAAATTTTCTCTTACTACTCATAACGAAGATGAATCTTAATATCATTCTATGAACAAAAAACAGATGTGGATTGCAGGCGTTGTCGCCGCAGTACTTCTTGTAGTGCTCTGGTTCTGGGGCGGGTTTAATGGCCTTGTATCCGGACAAGAAGGCATGAAGAACAAATGGGCCGATGTGCAAACCCAGTACCAACGCCGCGTTGACCTTGTGCCAAACCTTGTGAATACCGTCAAGGGTGCTTCTGAATTTGAACAAAGCACTATTACTGCCGTAGTGGAAGCTCGCAGCGCATGGGCAAAGGCGCAGAGCGGAAGTGTTAATGATCAAGTAAAAGCTGCCGGAGGATTCGACTCCGCACTTTCACGTTTACTGGTAACGGTGGAAGCTTATCCGCAACTGAAAGCTACAGAAGCCTATCGCGACCTCATGACACAGTTAGAAGGAACGGAAAATCGTGTAGCAGTTGCTCGCCGAGATTTTAACGAAGCAGTGCGAATATATAATCTTACTGTACGAAGCTTTCCGTCGAATATCGTAGCATCTCTTTTCAAATTTGAACTTGGTGAATCATTCAAAGCCGCTGAAGGCGCAGAGAATGCTCCAAAGGTTGATTTTACAGTGCAGTAAGTATTTACTCATCACCCCATCCCTATGCGTTATTTTTTCAGCGCACTTGCAGTAGTCGCTGGGGTTTTTGCAGGTAGCTTTCTTTTCGCGACAACAGCATCTGCCGGCGGCACACTTGAGCTTAAATGCGATGGTTCTGTCATAGAGAAAACAATTAAGAATATATATCCGCCATGCAATAACACGCAGTTTGCAATTGCATATCCCGGAGATATTGTCATAGTGCATGGTTATGGATTCACAGTATCAACCAAGCAATCGCCAGTGAATATTGATCAATCAGCGGTACTGGTTTCTGGCGACAGGCGCATTCCTATTCCGCGCATTTATCCATTGCCTCCAGCTACGGCTTCCTACATGACACAAAATGGTGAGTTTAAGGGTAATATTGTGGTGCCGCGCGAAACGCCGGCAGGCACATATGAACTTTCATTTAAAGTAACACAGCGTTCGTGCAACTATAGCAAAGGAGTGCCATGTATTGTTGATATTGCGAGCGCAACACTGAAAGTGCTTCCGACTGCTCAAGGAAAGGAACTCGAATTATTGTGCGAGAAAGGCGAGACCGGAGGAGCGTCTCTGGCATCATGTCAGAGGGGTTCCACATTTTGGTTTCGGACATGGCCTCTTCCGACGCAAAATTATCAGTCACTCTTTCTCTATTTGCGCAAGAATGGAGTATATAAAAATTATGCATATTTACAATCACGGCTTGATCACGGGGCAAGTACGACAGGTGGCATTAATGGTGAACCGGGGAATTATGAAGTCGTTTTGCGGAGCGTTATTGCCGGCGTGCGTATGAGTCCTACGGATTGGGAAAAAGTAGGACCTACTATCAAGGTCGTTGCTCCGGTGCGAACGCCTTCACCACAACCTTCGCCACCGGTACAGCCAGTCATACCGGTTCAGGAAGATCCAATCCAGATATCAGGGTGGCTTGATGCTGATTTTCTTCAACAGCAAGAGTATCTCAGTCCGCATGTCCCGCGAAAATATGAAAACGCATTTTTTGGCGGTGCGCATTTTAGTCAAGGAGTCATATGGACGAAGGGAGCAAAATTTCCATCAGCTCACCAGGTGCGGGTATCTATCGGGATTGGGAGTGGCGGTGCGTTCAAAGAAAAAGCATATCTCTTGCTTGGTAACATTGGCGCTTATGAAAATGGCATACCATTGAAACGTTCAAATTCAGGAGCCCAATACTACGTTCTTCCTTTGACAATACCATATCTTGTGGATGGCAAGCCGCTTCCTGATGGCAACTATACAATCCGGCTTGAAAATAACGAAGCGAAATCATCACCTCAGTATTATGATCTTGAGGGAGCTATTGTGATTGAACAGATCAAACCATTGAAACCAAAGATCATAGTGCCTGCACAACTCAAGCAGAAAGTACAATTTGAAATAAAAGGGATGCATTTTCCAAGCGGGTCAAAAATTACCAGCGTACGTTTTAGCGCAGATACTGATCCCATCTCTCTTCCACAATCCCTTACCGTGAAAAAAGATGGAACTTTTTCCTTGAAAGTGACAACACCCGCCCGCGCCGATGCGCTTATCAAATATGTCATTGATGATAAGGATAAAACAATTGACGATTTTTTATGGACTCCATCTGCAACCGGAAAAATTTCAGTTGGCGTCACGGCAACAGATGTGCAAGGTAAGGAGTTTTTCACATCTGAAAAAACATCCATTCCGTTATTGTGCGATCTTTCCTTGAGTCCGTCTATCGCATTTACTTCCCCTCCGATTATTGACCAAACCGGTCCGTATACGATTTCTTTTGATGCGCAAGGATTTACATGTCGCGATAAACTAACTATTCAATTTGAAGGGATTAAAACAGGCGGGAGACTCATTGATAAGAAAAAATCAGGAAACTTTTTTACGTCTATGCCTTCGCCGGTAACTGATTACCGTGGCGAAGTAAAGCAACTTGGGTTTGGAAGCGGATGGGGTGCACGAGAGGATATTGATTCTGATGTGGAGTATATACGGATGGTTATTACAGATAGAAAAAACAGGACTGTAGCAGCAAATATTAAAGTAATTTCAAAATATTTTATTTCACTGAAAAGTACCGATACGCTTATATGGAGAGGATTCCAAGGAGGGGTGCAGGCCGTGTTGACGCTAGAGAATAAAGAACTTCTTGGAAAAGAAAATCCTATCATACTCAAGCGCCCATATGTGGATCTGAACGAAAAAGACAGTGAAGGCAATGCAATTATTGATTTTAACACACCCTCTGATATCCCGGCGGGAATCTATACGCTTCGACTCACACAGGACAATCATTTTGCTATGACAGTCTATATTATAGCAAAGAAGGGAAATGGTTCTCTCCCGCCGAAAAAGAACATACCACCCAAAGAAGATGCGCTCCTGAATCCCTGCAAGGGGCTTGAGGGATACCTTTTGCGGACATGCCGCAATGCATATGGGCTTGGTGAGGAAAAAAAAGAAGATGATCAGAAAAAAGATGAGGGCGTATTGCAGAATCCTTGCAGCGGACTGGAAGGGTATATGCTGCGCCAGTGCCAAAAAGCCAATAATTTACAACCTCCCGATGAAGGAAAGAAACAAGAAGTTCCAAAAACTTCAACTCAATGCTCAGGTCTTGAAGGATATATGCTTCGCCAATGCCAAGAGGCATATGGTATTAAACAGGATACTGAAAAAACAGCACCGCCTTCGGATGATTCAAGTGGTAAAAAACAAGAATCGTTGATTATATCATATTGTGATCCGGAATTGCCGAAGGTATGGCAAAAGGATTGCATTTCTCGGGTTGGAGATGATGCAAAAGGGGATAAAGATATAATTTTCATTCAGCCGCCTGATACAAAAAAGCAGGTCGAAGATACAAACGGCACCGTATTTTCCGATCCCTGTGCCTCCATGGAAAAAGGAACATACATGTACAACCAGTGCCGGCAATTATATCCTATTTCAGAAACGCCAAAGGATCGATATGAAGTAGTGCCAAGCGCACCAAGTATTATTCCTATCCAGCCAAAACAAGAGGTGAAGTATTGCAATCCGGATCTGCCGAAGGTGTGGCAGGAGGGATGCGTCCAGCGACCGGCTGAATCAGTTGCTCCGACGCAAAAGACAATCTGCAATCCCAATGTTCCTTCCTATAGCCAACCCGATTGCGTGCCTGCAGAAAGCAATGTGCAAAAGTCGTCTATGGCGCCTGCACAGAATGGCCAGAAATTGAGCCAACTGGCGGCAGATGTCGAAAATATATTAAGGATGCAGGATAATATAAAATAGAATGAGATACTGTGCCATTATACTTGCAGTAGCATGGAGTTTTCTTGCGCCGCTAGCCCATGCATACACGTCACCCGGTACACCGCAGGGTAGTGTATCTGATTTTGCAAACCTTCTTTCATCGCAAGCTCAACAGAATCTTGAGCAACAGCTCGTAACTTTTGCTAAAGAAAAAAATCATGAAATAGCGGTTGTTACTATTCAGTCACTTGGCAGTGATGCAATTGAAGACTATGCGAATACGCTTTTTCGCGAATGGGGAATAGGAAAGAAAGAATATAATAACGGTGTTTTATTTTTGATTGCTGCCGATGACAGAAAAATGCGTATAGAGGTTGGTTATGGACTTGAAGGCGCTCTGACAGATCTTGAATCAAAGCATATTCAAGATGATATCGTCCGTCCACTGTTTCGACAAGGCAATTATGAAGAAGGGATTCAAAAAGGAGCGGAGGGCATCATGCAGGCGATAGAGGGAGAGGTTTTGCCGTCGCCATCATCGCGAAAAACTTCATCATGGTTTGGCATTATTCAGAGATACGGCGGAGAGGTACTCTTTATCCTTATTTTTTTTCTATCGTGGATCGCGAGTATTTTGGGACGCACCAAATCGTGGTGGCTTGGAGGCGTAATCGGAGGTGTAGCGGGAGGAATCACGGCATTACTTACGAGCGCATGGTTATGGTTGCCGGCTGTAGTTGTTTTTGGCCTATTGTTTGATTATGCAGTTTCAAAAAATTTCCAAAGTCATCATGGGAACCATCCTGCGTGGTGGGCGGGAGGCACCTGGGGAGGCTGGGATCGATGGGGCGGCGGCGGTGGCTTCGGCGGATTTGGTGGCGGTTCATCGGGAGGAGGAGGGTCGAGTAGCAGTTGGTAAAAAAAATAAAGGGGTGGCGGCACGGCAAACCAAGAAAAAACGGTGTGCAGCATGGCGCCAGCGGAAAGATTATTCCGCAGAGTCGTCTCTCCATAAGACCCTTCCCCATAGGCATAGTTTATAGATTTTTTTAGAAAAATCAAGCCCCTCAGTGTCAGAAACTTTTCTGACATTTTTACTTGCTTGACTGGCGCGGTATTCTTTGATGAGATAGTGCCATGTCCTTTTCAGGTTTGAAGACAAATAGCAAGGCAAAACCAATTGAATACTATAGCACCAACAACTACGCAGAGCGGGTGCATTTCCCTGAAGCGCTTCTCAATGGCATGGCGTCCAATCATGGACTCTATATGCTTGGACGGCAGGATGTTCCCAAGTTGTCCAAAAAGAAGATCAAAAAGATGACGGATCAGACGTATGCAGAAATTGCTTTTGAGGTTCTCCAACCTTATTTGCAGTGGCATATATCTGATGACGAGCTGGGGTCGCTTCTTCGGGACGCTTACGATGAGACTATCATTCCGACACCCGTACAAAATGTGCGCGAGCGCCTCTACATCATGTGGCTTACAAAGGGACCGACATGCTCGTTCAAAGATTACGCGGCGCGGTTCTATGCACGCATCCTCAATTATTTCTTGCGCAAACGTGGACTCACACGCATTGTCCTGGTTGCTACGAGTGGGGATACTGGCGGTGCCGTGGCTGATTCGCTCAAAGGCATGTCCAATGCATTCGTCGTAGTCTTCTATCCGCAAGGATCGATCAGTGAAGGCCAGCGCCGACAGATGACGACGTTGCATGAAAACATTTTTGCAGTTGCCGTGAATGGAGACTTCGATATCTGCCAAGAACTTGTGAAATACCTCATGGGTGATAAGAAATGTGCCTATGATATTTCAAAAGATGAAGACATCTTCACTTCTGCAAATTCCATCAGCTTGGGACGCCAACTTTCGCAAACCGTCTATCCATTCTATGGATACTCACGCATGGGTGCTAATGGAGAGCCGATGATCTCCGTTATTCCTACGGGGAATATGGGCGACCTCATGGGAACAGTCATGGCAAAAGATACGGGGTTGCCGATAGAAGCAATTATCTGCGGTCTCAATGAAAACAGCGCGTTTGAAGAATTTTTACGGACAGGAAAATATATCGTGAAGCCAAAAGTTGATTGTCCGTCGTCAGCGATGATCGTACCCAATCCAAGCGGTCTCGCGCGATTGTTTGACTGGTATGGCGGTCATGTGTATGACAGGTGGGATGAAGAAAGCGGCCTGCCGGTGGAGAAGGGCATCATTACTCGGTTGCCAGATCTGCAATCAATGGGAAAAGATATTGTCGCTTATCGGATAACGAACAGCTGGTGCTATCAGGCGATGAAGAATGCCTATAGAACAGATAATCTCATTCTCGATCCGCATGGCGCTGTTGCCTGGGATGCGTTTGAGCGATTCCGATTCAATACCACTCACCATCTCGCGCTTCTCTATGAAACTGCCGATCCTGGCAAATTTCCCGATAATGTCGAAAAAGCAATTGGCATGCGTCCTTCTATCCCTCCACAAATGCAGGCGCAGGAGAGTCTCCCTGAACGCATCTATACTATTGACGCTCCTCCAGACAAAGATGAAGAAGGTAATACAACGTTGAGTGCGGCACAGATTGCACAAGTCAAAGAGCTTCTTGCAAGTCTCTTCAAACCGATTTTTCTCACCTAACGCTCTCGCAAGGAGCGTTTTTTAATATCAACTTCTTCTTACCGTTATTTTAAAATTTTCACCATATACGTTCCTTCAAGTGTGTACCCCTGTTTTTTGTAATAATCTCGTACACCAACACCGGAGATAACCGCGATTTTTTTGAAGCTATGTTCGCGTGCAATTTTTTCAGCTTCAGCGAGGAGTGCTTTACCCAAGCCCCTGTGTTGAGATGCATTGAGGTTAGCGGTATCAATCGGTACAAGCGATCCATAGGTATGAAGTTCACGGATCAGTGCAGCATGTGCAATTTCGGGCAAAGCTTCATAGAGAATATGCGCATCCGGTGAAGGGAATCGCATACGCAAAAAAGCATAGACGATTTTTTCATCGTCACTTTCGTAGCTTAAGAAATATTCCATTCCCCCAGATGCCGCGTATGACCGTATTTTTAAAACAGGTTTCCATTCGTGAGTTGCGAGATCTGATCTCGAAAGGACATGCCCTACTTCACGGCAGCGAAGGCACGTGCACTGAAGTCCCTGCTCTTTCATGGTTTTTTGAATTGTTTCTCGAAGATTTGTTACGAGGTTACCTCCGGCAATTTCCGGAGAAGGAAAATCTCGGATTACGCGAGCAACGCGCATATAGGGAGGAACAAGTGCTTTTATTTCTGCGAGGAGACGTATAAGTATTTCCGTAGAGTAGGGGATAAAACGACCCTCCTTGTACCATGTGTAGATTTCCGTAGATGGCAAAATAACACAGGGATAGAGCTTGATGGTGTCCGGCTGGTAGTGATCAGAGGCGAACACTTCTTTCGCAACAGCCAAGTCTTTCTCGGGCGTTGCTCCCGGAAGGCCCGGCATAAGGTGATGATCCACTTTAAAACCGGCATCTTTGAGAAGTTTCGTCGCCTGTGCCGTTTGCTCAGCCGTATGTCCACGCTTAATATTTTTTAATATTTCATCATCGGTTGTTTGAAGTCCAAGCTCAACACGCGTGCATCCAAGTTGGCGCAAATGAACAATCTCTTCAACGGTCACCCAATCGGGGCGCGTTTCAATCGTCAGACCAATGCAGCGATTAAGCGCTGTTTCGTTGATGTGTTGTTCTGCAGTAAGTTTTTGCATTGACCAGGTATCTTTTTCATCTCCCCAAAATCTATTGAATTGAGAAGATGGATTTGCGTTGACGATATCTCGATGCATGACCCCCGTTTCATTCATGGCCTGAAAGCACTGTTGAATAAACCATTCGCGGTAATCCTTCGGATATGCAGACCACGTCCCTCCCTTGATGATAAGTTCGATTTTATCTGTAGAGTGCGCATTGTGCCGCAGAGTCGTGATGCGATTTTCAGTTTGGATGTATGGGTCAAATTGCAAGGTAAGTGCGCGGGCTGCAGCCGGTTCGGTTGCAACATAGCTTTTTGGCATTCTGCTTTCGGTGGGGCAATACGAGCATCTGCCGGGGCATCCTGCCGGCATGGTGAGAAGAGTAATGACAGCAATGCCGGATTGTGATCGAATAGGATGAATTTGGAGAGCCGATTCAACATGCTCTGCTTTTTGCACAACGCCTGTTTTCACAAGATGTCGATACCATTGCAACAATGAATGGTTATCTATCATTTTTTGGGGCGATTGTCGCAAAGATTTGCGTTTGATCGCACCAAGTTTTTCAGGTGTTAAATTGCTGCATGCTACACAATCTTGTATGATTGCAGTAGCTAGTTGTTGTTGTTCGCTATTCATATGAATGATAAGACGGCGCAAAATCTCTATGTGCTTACCAAAGAAGGTTACCACACTATTGCCAAGCCATTTAGTGCTACGCGCCGCTTTTCGTGGGATGATTGTACTCCATTGCGCACGATTGTAAAGGATGGTATGAGTGTGCTTGATGTTGGGTGTGGGAATGGGAGAACGGCAGAATTGTTTACTACCCATAGTATTCAGTATACAGGCATAGATTTGAATGAATCATTTATACATGATGCACGCAAGCGATTTAGTAATGATCATACTAAGGAATTTTATTGCGGTGACATGCTTACACTCAATACAATAAAAGAACTTGAAGGTAGGCATTTTGATGTTATTTTCTCCATTGCGGTTCTCCATCATGCGCCCTCGGAGCAATTGCGCATGCAGGCTCTGTCTCAGATGCATCTTTTTTTGAAAAGTGAGGGAACACTTTTTCTTACCGCATGGAATTTATGGAGGGCAACTCTCCAGAAAAAAAGCGTTTGGAAATATGCGCTTGAACGCTCGCTTCTGGATCCTGGATCATACCAACGAGCATTTGGTGTCGACTATAGGGATCTTTCGTGGAGGGATTTATTGACGACATGGAAGTCCGGCATTCTATCGGCTCCATTGTACTATTATAGCTTTCGCTGCAACGAGCTTGTCGCACTGTGCTTAAAAAGCGGTTTTACTGTGCTTGATTGCTATTATTCTCTGAAAGGGAAACGAGCTCACTGGTGGAATGCCGAGAATATCTGTTTGATTGCAAAAAAAGAAGCCCGGTAAGGGGCTTAGCTCACTTCCGCTTTCTTTTTGAGATAGAGTAGAAGTGTAGTATAGGCTAATGGGATCGAAAAGCCGAAGACTTGCGTGGCATATCCCTGCCACGATAAACTCATAGTCATCCCGATCTCTACGAATGTAAAGCCCACTATAACAACCAGAAGACGGACAATCCATGCATATTCGCCATCAAGTAGCTGATGTGTGTTTTTCGACTCACTCCATATGCGTGTTGCAAGGAGGATAATGCTGATCACGTAGAGCCCTGCAAGGGTAAGGCGAAGTCCAAAGAATATTCCCAAAAATGCCATGACTTCTCCAGATGCAAGCAGAGTGCCGACTACAACCGGATGAGAAAGGCCTTCAAGTGGGTTATGGTATTCCCGAGGTGCTACTAGAGGCGTATCGTTTGTTTTTAATTCTCGTTTTGAAGGATCTATTGGTGTTACACGGCTTGGTTGTGCCATACGCGGCAGTATATGCATTTTTGACAGAAATGTCAAGAGTACGGCATAAAAAATGACCCAATCTTTATTGGGTCGAGGTGACAAGTCGTAGGACAGGTTCCTGTCGTATTAGTGTTCCTTCGGTGGAACAAATAACTTGGGTAACAAGATGCTCTGCGAGGAGTGGCACAAACTCCTGGTGATATTGAAACTCTTGAACACGAGCAACTTTCTGGTCTTCAGGGAATACAACGCCGGGAAGCGCATGGTCGATCACGCGGCGATACGTGTTCAAATGCGTTTGCAGAAAGAGAAGTGTTGCCGGATAAAACGGATGTTCATCGGAAAGTGTCAGAACTCCATCTGCAAGTCCGTAGAGCACGATTCCATGTTGATAGCGGCTTTGCGTCAAAATATCAGTCGGTTCATTTTGGCGTTTCTTGCGCGCTGTACGCTTGACTTTGGCGCCGGGGACTATAATACTCCGAGCATCTCCGAACGCAAAGAAGAGGACGCCGGCGATGGATGGGTATCCATGAGGTAGGTAATTTGCTCCATTGCCATAGCTTACAAGATGCGCTCCCTGTTCGTCGTTCCTATACCAGCCATCAGTATGGAAGAGTTTCGAATAGTAGGTGCCTTTTTGATGATCCGCAACGCCGTTATCAGGAAGGTTTGCGAATTGGATTCTGAGGTCTTGATTCTCTGTGTGCAATGCTACTTCGCTCCATCCGAGACGCTGCCCGGTCTCTCGTGCGGTGTGGGCAAGAAACTTTTTGATTCGCATCCATTCTGAAGAGCTTTCTTCAAGGGACATGATGCTAGTTTTTCATGGCATGATGGAATTGTCAAGGGAGAGTGATATACTGCCTATATATGAAACGACCGGATGAATTTAATCCAGATACAAAAGGTGAAAAGCGCGAAAAAATGCGGAAAAAGGAGCAGCAGGGCCCAACGGGGGGATCATGGGCTGCACAGGCTAAACGCGCTCAGGTGAATAAGAATTACGAGGGTATGCCTCCCTCGCTCTTGCCGGAAATACGCATTCGCGTTAAAAAGAACAGAAAGAAATAACCGTTCCCAGATGAAATTCAGTCTTGTATCAGATTTCAAGCCTTCGGGCGATCAGCCCAAAGCCATCCAGCAACTCTCGGATGGTTTTTCATCGTATCCCACTCAAACGCTTCTTGGTGTCACGGGTTCGGGTAAAACATTCGCAATTGCAAATGTCATTGAACGTTTACAGATTCCTACGCTCGTGATAGCCCACAACAAAACACTTGCTGCGCAATTGTATACTGAATTCAAGGCATTTTTCCCCCAAAACAGCGTGTGTTACTTTGTGTCGTACTATGACTACTATCAGCCGGAGAGTTATATGCCGCAAACGGATACGTATATTGAAAAAGAAACGCAGATTAATGAAACGATCGAACGATTGCGTATGGAGGCAGCTGTTGCGCTTATGTCCCGCAAGGACGTCATTGTTGTCGCCTCTGTTTCATGTATCTATGGATTTGGCGATCCAATTGATTTTCATCAGAGTACCTATGATGTCACTACGGGAGAGAGTATATCACGGCGTGCATTCATGCAACGCCTGGTGGATTTGCTTTATGAACGGAACGATCTTGAGCTTGTTCCTGGACGATTTCGTGTGCGGGGAGATACCGTTGATGTTATGCAAGGAGCAGGTGGCGATCTTTTTCGCTTCACCCTTGATGGTGATGTCATTGAATCAATTTCTTTGGTGCATGCACTTCACGGTACTCTACTTGAATCTCTTTCTCATGCGCTTTTGTTTCCCGCCAAGCCGTTTATTGCACCGGAAGAGAAGCGCAAGCGTGCTATTCAATCAATTCACCAAGAACTCGTAGAACAGCTTCCCAAACTCGGCATGTTAGAAGCGCACCGGCTTGAACAACGCACCAACTATGATCTTGAGATGATGGAGCAGCTTGGCTATTGTAAAGGTATTGAGAATTATTCCCGCCATTTTGATGGGAGGGCATCAGGTGAGCCGCCGTCGTGCTTGTTGGATTTTTTTAAACACAGCCCTTTTTCAAAAGAATTTTTAATTATGATTGATGAAAGTCATGTGACAATTCCTCAAATACGCGGCATGTATGGGGGTGATTATTCTCGAAAGAAAAATCTTGTAGATTACGGATTTCGCCTGCCGAGCGCTCTGGATAATCGTCCATTGAAATTTCAGGAATTCGAGAAGTACCTTGAACACGGAATATTTGTGAGTGCAACTCCGGCGGAATATGAGGCGATTCATGCAGGACAGACAGTTGAGCTTATTGTGCGCCCTACGGGGCTTGTAGACCCCCCTGTTGAAATTCGTCCCATGAAGGGTTCAATCCAGGATGTTATGGGTGAGATCACAAAAGTGACGAAGATGGGGCATCGCATACTTGTGACAACACTCACCAAGCGCTCAGCCGAAGAGCTCACTGAATATCTTGTGGAGCATGACATTAAAGCGCGCTATATGCATAGCGAGGTGGATACACTCGATCGCACAGCGCTTATTAAACAATTGCGTCAAGGTGTTTTTGATGTATTGGTTGGCATCAATCTGTTGCGAGAAGGATTGGATATCCCTGAAGTTGGGTTGGTAGCAATTCTCGATGCAGATAAGGAGGGTTTTTTGCGGAATACCACAAGCCTTATTCAGACGATTGGCAGGGCAGCACGCAATGTGGACTCGTACGTCATACTCTATGCCGATGTGCTGACGAATTCAATCAAGCAGGCATGTGCAGAAACGGATCGTCGCCGTACTCTGCAAGAAAAATATAATAAAAAACACAGCATTACTCCTCGCAGTATTAAACGTGCGATTGAAGGAGATATTGCTCCCGGACAGGATTTCAAAAAGAAAGACGTCCACGCACTCAAATCCCTTGCTATTCTTCAGCAGGAGATGCAACAAAGCGTTGAGCAGCTTGACTTTGAAAAAGCTATCGAGCTTCGAGATGAAATAGCAAAGAGGAGTAAGGCGTAAGTATTGTTAGGGTTTATTACGTTTTCCGAATGTAGTATTTGGTATATACTTCATATGAAACCATGAATAGTGTTCAACGATTCAGGTATTGTTCATTGATAACATCACTTGCACTTTCCGCATCTTGCAGTATTCGTGAATCAATCCCTTCTGTACCAATTGCATCGCCAATCCAGACTTCTCGTCCAGAGCTATTCCCGGTATCTCAACCAGACCAACAGCAGACTTTTTTTACTCCATTCGCTGCTTCGAGTTCCGCACCATTTGAATCAACAGCATCCGCTGATTTGCCACCAGAAGTTTCCATAGCTACACCCATGCCAATATCACAACCACTCTCTACGTCTTCATCCTCGCCAATAGTTACACCCCCACCTACTCCAACCCCCATACTCACAGCGTCTCCATCGCCAACTCCATCAGCACTGCCCACTCGGACTCCGACTCCTGCCGCAACTCCCCTTGCAACATTCGTCAAATCACCGGATGATCCAAGATTTGAAGAATATCGCGTACCCGCTTTTAGCGAGAGAAGGGGACCGCCGGGTATTAAACCGTATGACGGTATGTATGGTGCTGTGTACCCAGTTCAGGTGAGTGTAGAGCAGCAGAGCGGAAATATGATCGCAGCATGGAGGAATTACAAAAATGAATACTACTACAATCAGAACAACTTGAAATGCTTTGACACTCAAAACCTCCGATGTCGGGAAATTCCCGGATACTTTGAGTATGATGCGGAAAATGATTATTGGCACTTCATCAAAGATTTGAATGCCAGCCTGCCCGTCTCTTGGTCTGAATACTTATGGTGGGGGTTGAATAAGCTGTACCAGACAAGTATTGATCCCTCATGGTTTGATTACCAAACATATAGAAGTGGTCTTGTATCAGGATTGGATTCAGCTAGAAGTATATTTTGGGTCTATCAGATGAAGGACATGCCCGAAGATGTAAATGGAACTGTTGGTATATCAGGTAGCACACCGGGTATACCATACCCTCCAGTTAGGGTTCATCCAAGCAGCTGGGTTTCTTCACCGACACCTCGCGGATTGATTACTGCCCAAAATGCATTAACATATTCTCCTGACGGACTCTTGTTTCTTGAAAGTGAGCAGCCTGACTATATCCTACGGATCCATTATTATGCTTTTGCTCCCAAACCCAAAGAACGAGTATGGACAACAAAAACGTTTTCATTTAAGACGGGTCCATTTCGGAGTTTGAGCGTAGATAATGCTCTTGCTCCGCAAGTTGCATTTTCAAAAAAAGATACTATGCTCTACTTCATGAGTAGATATTGGGAAACCGGATGGGAAAATACTCTTAAGACGCTAGTACGATTGAAAAAAAGTGATGCTATGTGATAAGGCCCCATGAGGGTCTTTTTTATTTCCTAAAATGCTGGTACTATACTTCCACGCTTGTATCTCGTTATCTCTGGAAACAAGCAATGAGTGAATAAAGAATACCTATGCAAAAATCGGAACAAATTGAAATTCGCGGTGCTCGCCAGCACAATCTCAAAAACATTAATCTTGATATCCCACTCCAATCCCTAACGGTTATCACGGGACTTTCCGGCAGCGGCAAGAGCAGCCTTGCTTTTGATACGCTTTATGCGGAAGGGCAGCGGCGGTATGTTGAGAGCCTCTCTGCCTATGCGCGGCAGTTTTTGGGTGTGATGGGTAAACCCGATGTCGATAGTATCAGGGGATTGAGTCCTGCAATTGCAATCCAACAGAAAAAACTTTCAAATAATCCGCGATCAACAGTCGGCACCGTCACGGAAATCTATGACTACCTTCGCTTGCTCTTTGCGCATGTTGGAACGCCTTTCTGCCCAAATTGCGCCAAGGTTATCCGCCCGCAGGATGTGCAGTCGATGGTGAAACATATTATTAAAGAATATGCAGGGACGCGTATACAAATTTGTGCACCGATCATTCGCGGTAAAAAGGGAAGTTATGATTATTTGTTTGAACAGTTAAAAAAACAAGGCTATACACGCGTACGTGTTGATGGTGTGGTATACAATCTTCACACAGAGTCCATTTTACTGAGACGTTACGCACAACATACGATTGAGGTAGTCATAGACCGCATTGATATCCATAAAGATGAGCAACAACGCATTGCCGAGGCGCTTGAAGCAGGGCTCAAAGAAGGTGGAGGATTTGTCTTGCTTCTTATCACAAAAAAAGAAGGAGAGAAAAAAATCGAAGAACGGATGCTGAGCAAACATAAGGCATGCGTTGATTGCGGTATTAATTTTCCCGAAATGAGTCCACGCATGTTTTCATTTAATGCCCCCCAAGGAGCATGCCAGGAATGCCATGGGCTCGGTGCCATTCAAGAATTTGATGAAGAACTGATCATACCGGATACTTCAAAATCGATTCTTGATGGAGGTGTAGCCCCATGGAAATCGTCAACGCTCTGGGTGCCGCGCTCGACTCTGCGCGCAATCTCAAAGCATTACCATATTGATATCACCATGCCGATAAAGTCCATCCCAAGAGATGCTATTCGCGTGATTCTATGGGGGGATGACGAAAGCGGGTATGAAGGTGTCATACCCCAACTTAAGCGGATGTATGCAAAAACAGACTCCGATGAACGCCGTGAAGGAATAGGGCGCTACCTGAAACACACTGAATGTCCTTCATGTAAGGGCAAGCGTTTGCGAAGTGAAAGCCTTTCGGTAAAGATTGATGCAAAGTCGATTATTGATGTTACGGATTTGCCGATCAAAGAATGCAGCGATTTTCTTTTCTCACTTGAATTAACGGAGGCACAGAAAAAAATAGCGCATCAGGTGCTTAAAGAAATTCAAAATCGTTTGACCTTCCTTCTGAATGTCGGACTGGAATATCTTACACTTGGCCGTATGGCAGGCACGCTTTCCGGTGGAGAGGCGCAGCGTATTCATCTTGCTACACAAATCGGTTCTGAATTGCGAGGTGTTCTTTATATTCTTGATGAGCCGTCAATTGGCTTACATCAGCGTGATAATGCAAAACTTATTGCTACACTCAAGGGATTGCGGGATATTGGGAACACGGTAATAGTTGTGGAACACGACGAAGAAACCATGCGAGCTAGCGACCACATCATAGATATTGGACCGGGAGCTGGTATGCACGGCGGCAGTATTGTTGGGCAAGGGAGTATAAAAGAAATCATACGATCAAAAAAATCGCTTACCGGCAGCTACTTATCAGGGAAAAGCAGTATACCTTTGCCTACTAGTCGGCGCATTCCACGCGGATATATTACGGTTAAAGGTGCAAGCGGTAATAATCTTAAAACCATTGATGCGGCTTTTCCACTTTCTGTTTTTGCATGTGTAACGGGAGTGTCGGGGAGTGGAAAGAGTACCCTGGTAAACGATACGCTCTATAATGGCATTTCAAAACATTTTGGTTTCTCGCCCGAAGCAATCGCGCCATGCAACCGTATTGAAGGCCTTAATCAAATAGATAAAGCAATTATCATAGATCAGGATCCTATCGGCCGCACACCACGATCAAATCCCGCTACGTACACAGGTGTTTTTACGTATATCCGTGATTTGTTTACCGAGACAAAAGAATCAAAAATGCGCGGCTACCAGCCGGGACGGTTTAGTTTTAATGTTGCAGAAGGGCGGTGTGGCAATTGCGAAGGCGATGGCGTTATAAAAATAGAGATGCATTTTTTACCTGATGTGTATGTTACTTGCGATGTGTGCAATGGCAAGCGGTACGACGATGAAACGCTCTCCGTTACGTATAAAGAAAAAACGATTGCCGATGTTCTTGCAATGAGCGTGGAAGAAGCATTGGTATTTTTTAAGCCGATACCCCGCATTCATAATAAACTTCAAACACTCTATGATGTCGGCTTGAGCTATATCCAGCTTGGACAAAACGCCACAACGCTGTCAGGAGGCGAAGCACAGCGCATCAAGTTGGCAACAGAACTTTCTCGTCGTGACACGGGGCGTACCGTTTATGTTCTTGACGAGCCAACGACAGGTTTGCACTTTGAAGATATTCGCAAGCTTCTTGATGTACTCAATCGCTTGGTTGAGAAGGGGAATACCGTTATTGTCATCGAACACAATCTCGATGTTATCAAAACGGCGGATTATATCATTGATTTAGGCCCCGAAGGCGGGAAGGGCGGAGGGGAAATTGTTGCAAAAGGAAAACCTGAAGAAATTGCGCGAGTCGAAAAAAGCTGGACTGGGACGTATTTGAAACACGCGTTAAAAAAATAATCCATGTCACTTGTATTGTTAATAAGAAGTAAACATATTCCCCATTCTCCCGGGTGCTATCTCATGATAGATGCTGGAGGCCATATTATCTATGTTGGCAAAGCAAAAGACTTGAGAAAACGAGTTGCTTCCTACATGCATGCGCGTGATGAAAAAACAACTTCGCTTGTAGCTGCAATTTCTGATATTGATTTTATAGCAACGGATACGGAAACAGAAAGTTTTTTACTCGAAGCGCAGCTGATTCAGAAATATCATCCGCGATATAACATCGATTTGCAAAGCGGGGGAACGCGGTATGCGTATATCAAAGAAACACATGAATCGTATCCAAGATTTGTCATTGCGCGCAAAGTGACGCGTGATGGGAATTTTTTTGGTCCCTATGTTTCTGCGTCAGCGCGCAATGAAGCTCTGCGACTTATATATTCGTTATTTCTATTGTGCAAAAAGCCAAACACGGGAAAACCATGCTTTCGCTATCATTTGGGAATATGCAGCGGCGCATGCATACGCGCGATACAACCCGAAGAATACAGGCAGAGCATTGAAAGTGCACGAACGTTTTTGCGTGGCGACTTCAAGCAGCTTGTCGCACAACTCCAGCGTCGCATGGAAGATGCCGCAGATAAGCAGCTTTTTGAAAAAGCAAAAATCTATCGTGATCAAATTGCGGCATTGCGAAGTATTGAACAGCAAAAAGTTGCCCGGCCATCACAGTTGAATCAAGATGTATGCAATTATATTGTTTCGGGCGATGTGTTGTTGATACAAGTATTCCATTTTCAGAAAGGTGTAATATCGGGCAAAAAAGAATTTCGTTTTTCACTGGGCGAGTATCCGCTTTCCGAACGTGAAATTTTCCAATCATTTCTTGAACAGTATTATATCGGAAGTTCCATACCGCATGAGATCGTGATTCCGGGCGAACCAGTTAACAGAAAGGAATTAGAAAAGTATTTGAGTGTACGTACCGGACATGGAGTCAAATGCATTGTTCCGCAGAGAGGAATAAAGAAAAAGCTTCTGGACATGGTGAAAAAGAATCTTACCCTGAAACTCACTGAGCATGGCGACCAATTGGTTGAATTGCAGAGATTGTTGCGCCTCGAACGTTTGCCAATGACCATTGATTGTGTTGACATATCCACGTTATCAGGTGTCCAAAGCGTTGGTTCGCTCGTGCAGTTTGTCAATGGCAATTCGGTGAAATCAGGGTACCGTAAATTTATAATAAAAAATGTTGAAGGCATGAATGATTTTGCCATGATCCATGAGGTGATTTCCCGTTTTGCAAAACGCATTAAGGAAGGGAAGGAACAGCAACCCGACCTTCTTGTCATTGACGGAGGAAGGGGGCAGTTGAATAGCGCCAAAAAAGCACTTCGGGAAGCCGAATTGGAATTGCCAACCATAGGACTCGCAAAAAAACTTGAGGAAGTGTATGTCGCATGGGCGCCAAAACCCCTGCGTATTTCGAACCGCAGTGCGGCATTACAGCTTCTCATGCGCTTGCGCGACGAAGCGCACCGCTTTGCCATTACCTTTCAGCGTAAGCGCAGATCAATAAAAAAACGGCCGATGTACCGTTCATAAGTGATACAGCGACCATAGGCCGGGATACTCTGCCAGTTCCTGCGTGGAACGCTTGACATGCACCGATGTATGTCCCTTGAGGCCTCGTCCCCAGCCGAATGAATCCGCAATTTCTTGGAACGTCCAGCCTGCAAAGTAGTACAAATAGAGCATTGTTTTTCGATCGAGCGGAAGTGATTCAAGAGCATCCATTGCGGCAAGAAGGCGTGTTTCATTCGCAACATCATCTGCCAATAGTTCATCCGGACCGGGAATGGCTATCTCTGCCATTTCGTTTCGCACATCATCTTCGATGCCAACACTTTCATGTTGGTGTTTTAGGGCATCAAGCATAGCATTCTTTAGGCTCTGAATTACAAATGCGCGAACGGATTGTGCGCGAAGAATTTCTTTGTTTGTGAGAAGATGTAGAAGTTTCCCGTGTCCTATGCTGGTGAGTTGGTCCCTATTCCATGAATAATCAATATGCAGGCTCGTATAGACCTTATTTATGAGCGGATAGAGTTCGGTGGCAAGGGCGGCGAGTTGTGAAGTATTCGGCTTCTGATGATAAGCGACAAGAAGTTCGCGTAATTGATTATTTGCCAGCATGGTGAGCTAAGAGTATATCGCGGTCAATGCATATTCCTCTCGGTGTTTGTTTGATTCCGGGAAGGAGGAGCGTTTTAGCGGCAAGTGCATGAACGTACTCACTCCAACCAAAGAGATGGTCATAGCCCTTGAGTTTTCGGAATACCTCATACTTAAAACTACGAGAGATAAGCGATGAAAGAAATGCATGCGAGTGCGCCATGCACGGCAGAGCAGCTACAAGCGAATCTGCATAGTGAATAGGCTCAATTCTTAGAAGATCGAATATGCTGATGCGTTTAAGTTCTTCAGGAACATCGCCATTTTCATGATTGCCATCTGTGCCCATTCGCATATCTTGGGATGACTGCTGGTACGAAGGCATATATTCAAAGAGATTCAGATGTGCAGCAATGCCGATGATCATACCGATATAGAGTCGTGGAGCGCGCATGCCATAGCGGGCATTGAAGTCTTCATTGCATGCGATGAAATCAAGTAAATCGATATCTAACATCTCCAAATCATAGCGGTTGCAATAGTTGGTATAGCGGATAATGAGTTTAACTAATGCTAGGCGCATGCCATCCCGATCCCAAAGAGCATGAGTACCAAGCACCGTACTTGGCTGATTTGTGAAGTGCTGCGCAATACCTCTGGCAATATCTACAAGTTCGTATGTCATGGTCGAATTGTAAGGAACAATACTGTTCGTTTCATCAATGTGATATTAGAAAATACCCGCAGTATGTCAAGTGTGCACTTGTATTTTTTTTAAGGTTACTTATTATTGACTTACTGTACATTTCATCATGAGTATGACGAATGCTTCGATTGTCTATCCCTTCGCACATGAAATAGAACTACGCCCCGGAATGGTTGTTATGGCCCATCGTGACCGCATTGAACGTTTCGCAGGCCAACCGCGCATCTATTTTGATCCCATGAAAGTTCGCGAAAAGGGATTGAGTATGAAAGTGCATGGCCAAGAATCGAGCTTGATTACACTAATCGTTCAGAATAATCCCGATTATCGTCTCGGCCTTATTGATGGCGAATGCCGTTGGCAGGGATCATTTCTTGAAGAAGTTAATATTGAATGGCTTCGCTGCGAGGTTCGGGGATTCATAGAAGACATCGACGATGACGAACGCTTTGAGAGTTCTGCGATTGCCAATTTCTGCCGGGATGGGCACACTCCCATGGAGCATGCTCGCATGGTATTGCGGATGAGCTCTCGGCTTGTGGACGGCAAAAGCAGACCCAGAAAGATGATTGCTCAAATGTTCGGAAAGTCAGTTGGATGGGTCGATCAGCATCTAAGCTTGAACAATCTTCATCCTGATGTTCAACACCTTCTTGAACCGTCAACCCCGGAAGACAAGCGCCTGACGCTTTCGAATGCGATCCTTCTTACAACTCTCGATCATACGGCACAGAGTTTTCTTGCGACAAGAATTGTTGGTAAGCGCCAATTCGCTGCACGGCACGATATCATGAAATATCTGGAAAGCGTACAGGGTCACGCCACCAAGGCAGCTGCAGAACGCGGGCCAAAGGATAATTATGATATTATGAGGAATCTCATCCGTGACATAGATGAGCGCTCAGGAATTCTTCTCGATATTAAGAGCGCTACACTTGTCCGAATGCTCGAGGGACGAAAAGTATGGGAGTGCGAGTACTTGCTTGAAGCAGGGAAGAGAGCACAAGACAATCTTAATGAATTACTTGAAGCAATCGGAAATGCGAAAGATGTTGTTGACAAGCGCGAAGCGGAAAGTAGGGCGCAACAGCACACGCAATAACCGGCCATGGAATCGCCGGTTTTTTTATTTCAAAAAAAAATAAAACCAGCGGTTAGTGCTGGTTGTTGGGTGGATGATCTTGGTATTCAACAAAGGCAATTCCTATCGCATACGTGCCACCTACTCTGCGCGCTCTTTCTGTCGCTTCAATTGTGCTTTTGACCATGCCAGCCATTGCATGGGGGCACCAATCAAACCATTGAGCCATAATGCTGGCAAGTATGCGCGCACGCGCTTTGTCAATCGAGGAGAGAAGCTGTGCGTCTTCGATTGGCGTACCCGGATTATTCAGAAACGTATTGAATCGCACGACATATTGCATGGAGTCAGTGACAGGCGGAGGGAAGGAATCGGGGCCTCCAAACATGCTTTCCGCTTCAGTGACGCGATCTAATGGAACATGAAGCTCTGCGGCAATATACTCTTTGGGAAAACCGAATTCAAGGAGCGAGCGTACACAGACGTTTGTCTTTATCTTCACATCAAGAGGATCCTGAATTTTCATCTTTTTTGTACTTTCGAAAGTATAGCACAAATCATGAGAATTGTCTAGGGAGTCGCATCCCGTATTTTAGATTGCAGAATGTGGGGGTCTTGACAAAAAGGCAAAAATGTGCTTAGATAGGGATGTCAAAAAGAGAGATGAGAGAAGAGAGTAAGATTGTAGTTCCTTCAAAAGATACACTAGATACACTATTCGAACGCGAATACACCTTTACTTTTAGACTACCGCCATTTCTTTGGCTACCTATGATAGTGGTTGTTATGGCTGTGGTGTTTTGTGGATTATCTTTATTCTCAAATAGAGGGGAATCAACAAAGTACAACAATCTCCCCGTGAAAGAGATTGTATTTCTGGGTCCCAATGCCAAAGAGCTGGGTGCGCAAGTTAATAAGATCCTGAATGATCACCGCACACAAGTACCGACGGGGTCCATTACTCTGCATGGAAACCTTATGTGGCTGAAGACGCCCAATGGCCCACAGCATTATGGACTTGCCGTACAGTTTAATGACGGGAGCGGTATTTATACAGAATGTCCAGTTGCTGAAAAGAACCATGACAAGTATATTTGGCATGTTGCCGAATTGCTTATGAAGTGGGTCCCCATGGACCGCTCGACGCGCTAATTCCGCGTCTTTTTTTATATTCTCTGGCGTGATACACCCCCATTGTGATACTCTATAAGTACCTATTATTAACCATGTGTTCTTATGCATAGACTATTCTTTTTTATTGGATTTATGAGCGCCCTTTTTCTTTTTTCTATCCAAGAAGCGGATGCGGCGCGTTTTTGCAACGGGTCTTCAGAACCGAAAACCGAAGTACAATGCTATGACGAAGAGGGATTCTTTTCCGGATCTGCCGTCATTGAGCAGGGTACGAAGATACTTTTTAGAAATGATTCTAAAGAAAACCTTAATGTGGCGTCAGGTAGCCATCCAACCCACGATCTCTTGTCTGATCTTGATTCAGGAATGATTCTTCCTGGCCAGTCATGGTCATATACGTTCAAGAAAAGGGGGAGTTGGGAGTACCATAATCATTTGCGGCCCGACCATGAGTCCGACGTGCTTGTTGTAAAGAAGAAGGAACAGGATATCTTTAGAACAAAGGTGCCCCAGCTTCAATCGGGACCTTTACCGAAAGCATTGTCAGAGAGAATGCCTAAGCTTCCCAAACCATCAAAAAAATACGGCATCAAAAAAGTGGTTGCGGCGGGAAAGGCAGAGGTAGTGTTGCGCACTCGCAGACTTGATGATGCGATGAAAAGCGCTCGTTATTTAGGACTGGAAAATCTTATTCAGCCGCTTACAGCCGATCTGGAAAAAGTTCGTGCAATTGGAAATAGAATTGAACAGGCAAAAGAGAGATCCGCAATCGAATTGGCTGTGCGAGAGCTTATTGCTCTCGGGATTTTGAGTAAGCGCATACCAGTATTTGAACTCCAGAAAGCCAGCACTCAACTAAAGAGTACACTGGAAACCTATGAGGATTTGGCACTCCAATTGGAACCATCCCTCAAGTGGCAGGATGGAGATGAGGAAAAACAAGATCTCCAAGACGCACTTGCTGATATAAAAGAAACAATCACCAATCTTGATGATGATATTGATGAATTCCCGAGTGTTCCCCCGGGAAGCATTCGCGGAGTCTATGAACGCATCGTAAAAGACATAAAAAATACAGGCAAAACACTTCAATCATTGATACAATCGACCAAAAATCTCAATTCAAAACAGAATACGTCAAAAGGGTTTGATGATCTCACGAGTGGACGCGCATGCGAGCAGTCGCGGGCATCGAGCTATCAAACACTTGATGTGATTTGTTATAAAGATGAGGCGCATGACTTCTGGAATTACGGCAAAGTGGGAAAGAAAGTCTATTTTTATAACGCATCATCACACGATCTATGGATTGCGGCAGATCCACATCCGACGCATACTTCAGTTCCTGAATTTAACTCCTTAAAAAGCATCGCGCCGGGATCGTATTTTGAATATACGTTTACCAAACCCGGGAAGTATTATTACCATAATCACTTAAAACCCGAACGGACAATGAAACTCAAAATCTCAACGAGCGATACGATAGAAATCGAAGCTGAAGACATGGAAAAAATGCAGCCGCAATTTATGGCGCCAAACATGAAATTGACGCCGTAGCATATTGCTAAAATCGCCTCTATCGTATACAGTCTGATCCATACTATGCCGCAAAAATCCTACACCATCACCACGCCGATTTATTATATCAATGACAAACCCCATATCGGGCATGCATATACCACGATCATTGCGGATATTTTTACACGGTACCATCGCATGAAGGGTGAAGACGCATTTTTCCTAACCGGTACGGATGAGAATAGCCAGGGGAGCCTTGATGCAGCTCTTAAAAGTGGAGAAACAGACATTCAGCGGTTTATTGATGCGCAATCAGCGTTGTGGCGAAGTACGTGGGACAGTTTAGATATCCTTTATACGGATTTTATTCGCACCACTGAAGAACGGCACAAACAAGGGGTAAAAAAGTTTTTTCTCGCCGTCCATGAAAAAGGCGACATCTACAAAGGAACATACACAGGTCTCTACTGTACGGGATGCGAGGCGTTCGTGCGTGAGAGTGATTTGGTGAATGGCAACTGTCCCAATCATCCGTGCCCGCCCCAAGAAATCAAGGAGGAGAATTATTTTTTCAAACTGACAAGCTATCGCGACCGCCTTCTTGAGCATATTGATGCGCATCCTGATTTCATCCAGCCGGTAAGCCGCCGTAATGAAATCCGCAATTACATCGAACATCACATGGAAGACATTAGTATCTCGCGACAGAGTGCGAAGTGGGGAATCCCGATTCCTATTGATGAGTCCCAGGTCATCTATGTCTGGTTCGACGCGCTTATCAACTACCTCACGGGTGTGGGGTATGGATGGAATGATGAACTGTTTGGTAAACATTGGCCTGCGGATATGCATGTGGTTGGCAAGGATATTATCAAGTTTCATTGCGCTCTCTGGCCTGCAATGTTGATGGCTGCCGGCCTGCCGCTTCCCAAAAGAGTATTTGCGCACGGGTTTTTTACTATCGATGGACACAAAATGGGCAAATCAATGGGCAATGCAATCGATCCTGTTGCATTGGCGCAAAGTTATGGCAATGATGTGCTTCGCTACTTTCTGGCGCGTGAGATTCCCTTCGGTTCAGATGGTGATTTTTCCTTTAGTCGTCTTAAAGAGCGCTACACGGCGGATCTTGCGAAAGGTTTGGGTAATTTTACGAGTCGCGTAGCAACAATGGCATCGCGAGAATATAATTCTGCTTCGCCGGTGTCTCTAGATAGCGAGGCAAAGGATGCAATTGGAGAGTGTTGGAATGAATGGACGCATGCAATGGAAGAGTATCACCCCGACGAAGCGCTCAGTGAAGTATGGAATCTCATATCATTTGGCGATAAGTATATCGAGCAGCAAAAGCCGTGGGCGCTTTCAAAAAGCGATAAAGCCCGCTATACTGCTGTTATACAAACGCTTGTAGAAGTATTGCGCCATATCAGTGTAATGGTCTATCCGTTTATGCCCAAAACAGCTGAAAAAATATGGGAACAGCTTGGCATCGGAGAACAACAGCGATCACTTACATGTGAACAATCACGCACGATCAGCAGTGTCCCAATAGAACATATTACAAAGAGCGAAAGCCTTTTTCCACCATTGCCATAACGAGAGCATATGTCTTTCAACCCCGACGTTATTATCCTCATCATCCTTGCCATTTTTTTCCTCATGGGGTTTGTCCGCGGATTTATTAAGCAAATCGGATCGATCGCCGGATTTTTCCTTGCTCTATGGATTGCTGCAACATACCACCCTGCCGTTGCAGTCTATCTCAAACCATCATTCTCCCAGTGGCAGATTATTGCGCAACAACTTTCGGTAGTTGCGGCATATGGCCTTTTATTCTTTGGCACACAATTTGCATTTGGCATTGTTATAAGCATTGCGGACTACATGTTTCGTATTTTTTCATTTGCGCCCTTCATGAAGTTTACCAATAGGCTGCTGGGTGGCATTATTGGCGTACTTGAAGGAGTGTTATTGGTAAGTGCAACCGTTTTTCTTCTGCTGCATTTTCCTTTTTCGACAAAACTTACAGAGCAATTAAAGCAGTCACCATTTCTGCCGGTAATTAATACGGTGAATACCATGCTTACACCGCTATTGCCTGATGCCTCAAAGCTGCCACAGGGATTGCCGAGTATTATTGATCCGAAAAATATTAACCTTGATCAGCTAAAAAATATCGATCCCAGCAAGTTGAATATTGACATGAATTCAAAAGAGTACCAACAGCTTAAAGGCTTTTTGGATGAAATACTTAAAGAACAGGAACAATCAGCAAAGAATTCAAAAAATTCAAAGTCGGAAAAGGCAGCGCCTTCTGAAAAGAAAAAATAGCTGAATCGTATGCCACTCAGACTTATTGATACGCATTGTCAAATTCAGTTTCGACAGTACGATGTAGATCGTGATGATGTTATTGCTCAAGCGCAGAGAAGTAACATTGGCATGATTATTGTCGGCTGCGATTACGAAAGCAGCGCTGCCGCTATCCAATGTGCGGAATCAATCGGCGCGCATACATGGGCTGCCGTGGGTCAGCATCCTAACGACTCTAGGGAGGTCTTTGAGTATGAAAAATTTTTTCAGCTAGGAGCGTCTTCATTCAAAGTTGTTGCAATAGGGGAGACAGGACTTGATTGGTATCGATTGCCGGAAGGAATTGATATTCAGCAGGAAAAAACTCGTCAGCAGGAGCTTTTTGAACGGCATATTGCACTATCAAAAGCACTTTCAAAACCACTTATTATCCATAGCCGCAATACTCACACAGAAATTATCGAGATACTTAGCAGTTCATTTGGTGAGTGGAAAGAAGGGGATAGCGAGCGGGGCGTGCTGCATTGTTTTACCGGCACTCTCGAACAGGCGGAGGTGTATTTGAAACTGGGTTTTCTTATTTCATTCACCGGCATTATCACGTTTGCATCGCAGTACGACGAGATTGTCAAAAATCTTCCCTTGGAAAAATTGCTTGTAGAAACAGATGCGCCCTATTTAACTCCTGTGCCATTTCGAGGAAAGCGCAATGTTCCTATGTATGTTGAATTCGTTGTAGACAAGGTCGCATCATTACGAGGCGTATCTTCTGAAGAAGTGGCACGGCAAACGACAGAAAATGCCAAACGGCTTTTTAGGTTGGAATAAAAAATGCCGCTCAATGTGAACGGCCGGGGTTTTGTTCTGTTGCAAATCCCAATTGGGCAAAGATGCCCGGGAGTTTTTTTGACATATCCATTTTAAGGCAGTAGGCCTGTGCGCCTGCCTCACGTATTTCTTGTCCCGACATCCCTGCGGCTGAAAGCATAACAATAGGAGCTTGAATATCGAGCGTGCGAAGTTCGCGCGCGATGGCTAGGCCTTGAGATCCGTCAGCAAGAGTGCCATCCATTGTGATAAGGTCGGGTTTCTGATTGGCAATGGCAATGTATACTTCTGCTTCATTCCGAGCGCGCACGAGTTTGCTGATTGGAAAAAGAACAGTGAATAATTTCCTAATCCCAAGTTCCCATATCATATCATCGTCCTCAGCTACTAGAATACATTGGGGAATAGAGGAATTCATAAAACAAAGTATTGCATTATAGTTAGTTATTGTCAATGGCATCAATTGCAAAAAATGCCTATAGGTGGTATACTATACTATATGAAGACATTTCAAATGTCCTTGTTAGTTTTTATAAAAACCTCTTGAATGTGGCACAGAATGAACAAAATAAACAATTTCATGCGCTTGGCATAGCGCTTGAAATGGGGTACTTCATTGCATTGCCGCTTGTTGGGTTTGCGATTCTTGGTGCATTTCTTGATTCTACATTCAAAACAAAACCACTTATTCTGCTTATAAGTATTCTCTTTGCAATTGTGATTTCAACGGTGCTTGTGTATCGCAAAACAAAAGAAATCCTTGATGATACATCTAATTCGCCTTCAGATAAAAAAGAACTATGAATATCTCCATTAGCGCAGAAACACTTTTTCATATCGGTTCGTTTCCTGTTACGAACAGTATACTGATTTCGTGGATCATCATAGTTTTTTTGTGCGTTGCGGGATATGTCATAACGCGCAAGCTTACGCTCGTGCCGAGGGGCGCTCAAAATATTGCAGAGGTTGTTATCGATTTTTTGTTTGGGATTGTTGAAGGCGTCATGGGCAATAAGGAACAGACCAAAAGATTCTTTCCTCTCATTGCAACTATTTTCTTATTCATCATTCTCACAAATTGGACGGAGCTTTTACCCGGCATGGGATCTGTGGGGCTTTGGGAAGAACATGAAGGAAAGCGAATTATTATACCGTTTATTCGTGCGAGTGCGGCCGACCTTAACTTTACTATCGCATTATCCCTTATCAGTGTTATTACTATTCAGGTGGTCGGCGTCATGAGTATT
Source organism: Patescibacteria group bacterium (assembly GCA_038065255.1). Lineage (NCBI taxonomy): Bacteria > Patescibacteria group bacterium. The sequence continues at coordinate 43,890 of JBBTRI010000004.1, read as the reverse complement.
GGGTTTTCCAAATATATTTCAAAATTTTTAAATTTCAAAAGCCCCATAAGTTTTTTTGTTGGGATTTTGGAACTGATTTCAGAAGTGGCAAAATTGGTGTCATTCTCTTTTCGTTTGTTTGGCAATATTTTTGCCGGAGAAGTGCTTTTGATCGTGATGTACACGCTCGTGCCGTATATTGTACCTCTGCCGTTTATGGCGCTTGAGTTGTTTGTTGGCTTTATCCAGGCATTGGTGTTTTCCATGCTCACGATCGTGTTTATCAAAATGGCAACCGAAGAAGCGCACCACTAGACTATCTATCCTCGCGCAGTTTACTATCAAGCATGATTTTGATAAGCGACTGGTAGGGAACATCGCGTTTTTGCGCTCGAATCTTAATCTCTTCCAGCATTCCCTGTGGCAGACGGAGAGAAATAGTTTCTGTTGAAGGTTTGAGATTTGGGAATCTTGTTTTTTTTGCTTTTCGCCAATCAATATACTGAGTTGAATCGTTGGTTTCCCAAAACTTTCGTTCCGCAGCCTCACTTTTGAACGATGATATTTTTTTATAGAGCTTCTTCATATATTTTCCTTAGTGAAGTAGACAAAATAGAGGTGCGTTACGCTGACCCCCTCTATGGTTCTGTCGGTTGTGCTGTGTTTGGTGCGATAACCTCTTTCTTTACCCTCGCAGCTTCTACGAGTAAAGGAGTGATTACGTGGCCATGGTTTGGTTGGATCTTTGTAGCTTTCATACTGTTAGGTCTTATAGGTATGGCTATTTTTGCTGCATTAAATTTCATACCAGAGCAGAAGCTACGATCATCTACTCGAAAGGACCTTGAACTGAAAAGAAATGCGCACCCACTCTATAAGCGTGCGGTACTTCTTGAGAAAGCGGTATCCGATTACAAATTCCATCTAGCTCCTCGCTCTCTAGCGAGGTTTTTTATTGACAAAAGGGGCATTTTGGTGTATAATGGCAATCGAGATGATGGAAACCATCTATACTTGTTCATTGATACATCAGGGTTCAACCATTCGCATCATTCTGCCGGTTCGTCAGCGCAACCGCCTTCGGTCGACATGTTTTCGCCAGAGTGGGCAGCCGCTTGCAGGAAATTTCTATCGGTGGAAATATGACAACCAATTTCTTACCGACTCCTTTATCCTCTCAGAGTTGGTTGATGAAGCGCTAGAAGTGCTTTCTAATAAGCCCGATCCCTGCGGTACGTGGAGTGTTGAAATCGAGTACCCATCCTATGTTGGCTGGGCTTCAGCCGTACACCTATTCGATATCCCCTTTGATATAGAAGAATTTAATCCGAATAAGTGGACACGGGCATGGCGCGTAAAAGACCCAACAGTTCCTGCTCCACTGACGAAAACACTTACGGTCATTTATAGTCTAGAGCAACCCCGTTTTGATGGGGATACTCCCGCGATGATTATTCAGTCTATGTATCCCGGTTCGGATACTCCGCTAGGAACTCATGATAAGCTCAGAGATATCGATTGTCACGAGGCAGTATTTTTCCCCTGGGAGAACCCCGGTTCAGTAGATGAGCTCAAAAACGAGCAAGCAACAAATCCTTCAAGATAGGTATTCACCTCCCTCGCTACTCACAGCGAGGTTTTTTTATGCACTTACTGACCTTTCCTAATCATCTTAACGCTAAAGCCTATGATTTTTGCCGCCTTCTCGTTCTTCGCCTCAAAAAATCCTCATCGTATCTACGGATACAATTGCGGTTTTTTGAGGCTCCAGAATATCGAATCCGACTCAAAATCATACATTTTATCAGTTAAGATGATTAGGAAAGGTCAGTAGACCTGTTGACACCTTCAAAATGTGCGCTACAATAACGACATGCCATGAAGATTTATTTCGTGCATCGTGTTTTTATTATTAAATCCAGAGCAGATATGCCGGAAAATTTAGAGCTTGTAAAAGCTTCAGTAGAATGGGCTAAAGCATTGGGACCGGGTCTTGCCATGGGTCTTGGCGCTATTGGTCCTGGTATTGGTATCGGGTTATTGGTAGGTAAAGCCCTTGAGGCAATCGGTCGCAATCCTGAAGCGTCAGGCAAGATCCAGACGGTCATGATTTTGGGTATTGCGTTTACCGAAGCTATCGCCATTTATGCGCTTGTTATAGCGCTCCTTATAAAGTTCGTTTAACTTTTTAGTCATACACCATCTATGGAAATCCTCACATCACTCGGTGTTGATTGGAGGTTGCTTGTAGCCCAACTTGTCAATTTCGCAATTCTTTTTTTTGCCCTGTACAAGCTCTTGTATAAGCCCCTTCTTGCATTGCTTGAAAAGCGCACTGCAAAGATCGAAAAAGGGTTGGCAGATGCCGATGCAGCTGAAGAGAAGCTGAAACTCACCGACCAGACCTATAAGCAAATCGTTCTCAAGGCAAAGAAAGAAGCAGAAAAGATTTTGGAAGAAGCATCGGCATTAGCGGAGCAGCATCGGCAAGAAACAGTGAAGCAAACTCGTGAAGAAGTGAAGCGCGTTGTTACTCAGGCCAAGACGCGCATAGAACAGGAAAAACAACAAATGCTCGAAGATGCAAAAAAAGATATTGTTGATCTCGTTGTGCAGGCATCTGCATCGATAGCACAAACAAGCGGTGAAAAAAAGATTTCAAAAGATCTTGCTAAAAAAGCCGTTGATCGGCTCAAAAAAAACGTATGAAGATAGCCCCCCAGCGATATGCGGAAAGCCTCCTTGCTCTGGCAAAAGGCAAAACACATCAGCAGATTGATACCATGATACATGAATTTGTATCTTTTTTAGCTAGGCAAGGATTGCTTCGAACGGCAGGTGCGGTAGCACGATCGTTGCGTGATGTCACAAGTCGCCTCGAGGGCTCTGTTCGCGTAACTATTACAACCGCAAGCCAACCCACTGCCAATGAAAAAAAGATGTTCGAGGAAATGATCCATGCATCATACGGGAAAAAGAGCAATATTTCCTTTACTGTCGATGCGGATCTCATCGGAGGATTCAGAGTGAAAGCACAAGACCTTGTCGTCGATGCTAGCGATGCGGGACGCCTCCATGCATTACGTCGCCATTTACAAAAAAGTGCCCATGCCTAACTGAATACGTTATTATGTCATCAGAATATCTCATACAATCACTTCAGAAGCAGCTTGAATCTTTCAAAAGCGATCTACAGGTCCAAAAAGAAGGTAATGTTATCGAAGTAGGGGATGGTATTGCAAAAATCTCCGGGTTGGCAGATGCGCGTCAATCGGAAATGCTTGAATTTCTTTCCCATGATGGTTCAACGGTTATGGGTGTCGTACTGAATCTTGAAGAAGATACTGTTGGCGCAATGATTTTGGGAGATTTCAGGAGTTTAAGAGAGGGCGATCGCGTAAAACCTACGGGACGTATTCTGGAAGTTCCGGTAGGTCCCGGTCTTGTGGGTCGTGTTGTTGATGCTCTTGGAGCACCTATTGATGGGCAGGGGCCCATTGCTACGGATACCTTTTATCCTATTGAAAAAATCGCTCCGGGTGTTATCACGCGACAATCGGTACGGCAGCCGCTCATTACGGGCATAACGGCAGTAGATGCAATGATACCAATTGGCAGAGGGCAACGAGAACTGATTATCGGCGATCGCCAAACAGGCAAAACTGCCGTGGCGCTCGATGCCATCATCAGCCAAAAGAGTGAATATGCAAAAGGCGCTCCCGTATTCTGTATCTATGTAGCAATAGGACAGAAGGAATCTAAAATTGCAAAAATTGTTTCACGCCTTTCCGAAGAAGGCGCAATGGATTATACAGTAGTGGTACTTGCAGGTGCATCCGATCCGGCGGCCATGAGTTTTATAGCTCCCTACGCAGCATGCGCAATGGGAGAATACTTTATGGAACAGGGTAAGGACGTACTTATTGTCTATGATGATCTTTCCAAGCATGCGGTTGCGTATCGCCAACTTTCGCTTTTATTGCGTCGACCGCCGGGGCGCGAGGCATATCCTGGCGATATTTTTTACCTCCATTCACGTTTGTTGGAGCGCGCTGCAAAACTAAATGCTGACAATGGTGGCGGTTCATTGACCGCTCTGCCTATTATTGAAACGCAGGCAGGCGATGTATCTGCATATATTCCCACAAACGTTATTTCCATTACCGATGGACAAATTTACCTGGAAACAGATCTCTTTTACCAGGGCATACGCCCCGCTTTGAATGTTGGTTTGTCGGTGTCTCGTGTCGGCTCATCTGCACAAACAAAAGCGATGAAAAAAGTTGCCGGCCGTCTCCGTCTTGACTTGGCACAGTACCGCGAACTTGCCGCATTCGCTCAATTCGGATCAGATCTGGATGAAACAACGCAAAAACAAATCAATCGGGGTAAGCGGCTTACAGAATTACTCAAGCAAGGACAATACAAACCACGTCCCGTTGAACAGCAGGTTGTTCTGCTGTATGCAGGCGTGAACGGACACCTCGATACAATTGAAGTGGATAAAATCCAAAAATGGGAAGAACACTTTATCAATTATATTGAAAGTGCAAACGAGAAAATCGTACTCCAGTCGATCCGCGAAACTGGCGAGCTTAACGAAGAAACAGAACACCTTCTCAAAAAAGCAATCACAGATTTTAATGCTACGGCACAGCTGTAAGTATGGCAAAAGGTACGCTTGCAATCCGCCGGCAGATCCGATCAATCGGCAATACAAAAAAAATGACAAAGGCAATGGAGCTTGTTTCCGCTTCCAAAATGAGGCGTGCAGTGACTGCGGCTCTTGCAACACGTCCCTATGCAACAACTGCATGGGATATACTTAGTCGCTTGGATCCAAATCATGATGAGCAGCTTCATCCACTCCTTGCAAAACGTCCTGTGAAAACATTAGGCATTGTTCTTGTGAGTACCAATCGAGGGCTTTGCGGAGGATTCAATAATGCACTTCTTGCACAGGTCCAGCGTACCGTAGCTCGCGAGAAAGAATCTGGAGCAACACATACCCTACTTTTTTCTCTAGGCAAGAAAGGGGGAGAGCTTGCTGCTCGCTCCGGGTACACTGTCAAGGCGGATTTTCCAAAAAATGATATCACTCGTTCTATTATGGATGTTGCGCCAATCTCCCATGTTATCAGCGATATGTATATCCGCGGCGAGCTTGATAAAGTCATACTTGTTGCCATGCATTTTGTTTCCTCGGTTAAACAGTCTTCGGTTGCCAAAACACTCCTGCCGCTCGAGGTTGAGGAACACCACAGGGAAGGCACAACAGCAACTTTACCGGTTCTTTTTGAGCCGTCGGATACAGAAGTAATCAAGGCAGTCTTACCTCGTCTTCTGGATGTGCAGATTTTTCAAGCAGTCCTCGAAAGCGAAGCATCCGAACATAGCGCACGTATGCTCGCGATGCACAATGCGACATCATCAGCCTCTGATCTGCTTTCCGATCTTTCCCTCACGTATAACCAAATCCGCCAAGCGGGCATTACGCAGGAAATTGCAGAAATTTCATCTGGCCGCGCTGCTTTGGAATAACACTATCTTACCGATTATGAATTATGATACACACCTATGAATAAAGGAACCATTTCGCAAATCATCGGACCAGTCGTTGATGTTGTATTTGAAGGACATCTGCCTGCGCTTACCCATGCGCTTGTTATCGAAGGTCCCAATGGAAAACTTGTCTGTGAAGTTCAGCAGCATCTTGGCAACAATACTGTGCGTGCAATTGCCATGGGTCCGACGGAAGGTCTACAGCGCAATTGCGATGCAATCGATACTGGCGCGCCTATTTCGGTGCCTGTTGGCAAGGAAACATTAGGCCGTATGTTCAATGTGCTTGGTGAGCCCATCGATGGCAAGGGGGATTTGGAGTCAAAGCAGCGTGTGCCGATCCATCGCGAGGCGCCGCCCTTTATTGCGCAATCAACCGAGAGTGAAGTGTTTGAAACAGGCATCAAAGTCGTAGATCTTATTTGCCCCTTTCTGAAAGGCGGCAAAGTCGGTTTGTTCGGAGGTGCAGGTGTGGGCAAGACGGTTGTAATCACAGAACTTATTCGAAATATTGCCGCACAGCATGGAGGTGTTTCTGTTTTTGCAGGTGTGGGCGAACGTACACGCGAAGGAAATGATTTGTATCACGAAATGCAATCTAGTGGTGTATTGGATAAAACAACACTTGTGTTCGGCCAGATGAACGAGCCGCCGGGTTCGCGCGCGCGCGTTGCATTGACGGCGCTCACGATGGCGGAACATTTTCGTGATTCTGAAAATCAAGATGTATTATTGTTTGTTGATAATATTTTTCGCTTCACTCAGGCTGGCTCCGAAGTATCTGCGCTATTAGGTCGTATCCCGTCTGCTGTCGGTTACCAGCCAACACTTGCTCAAGAAATGGGACAGCTCCAGGAACGCATTACATCAACATATAATGGTTCCATCACTTCCGTGCAGGCGGTCTATGTGCCAGCTGACGATTTGACAGATCCTGCCCCCGCCACGACATTTGGACATCTCGATTCAACTGTCGTACTTTCTCGTGCACTCTCTGAACTTGGCCTGTATCCTGCAGTCGATCCTCTTGATTCCACGTCAACCATGCTTGATCCTGCTATTGTTGGCGCCGAACACTATACTGTTGCGCGCGAAGTCCAGAGGCTTTTGCAGCGTTACAAAGATTTGCAAGATATTATTGCTATCCTGGGTATGGATGAATTGAGCGCAGAAGATAAGCTGACCGTTGCACGTGCGCGTAAGATTCAGCGTTTTCTTTCTCAGCCGTTTTTCGTAGGCGAAGTATTTACCGGTATTCCGGGTAAATATGTGCCGCTCAGCCAAACAATACGGGGGTTCCGCGAGATTCTCGATGGTAAGCATGACGATAAACAGGAACAAACTTTTTATATGAAGGGCACTATTGACGAAGTAGGCGCATAAACACATCAAGTATGCCCACTGCACTTCGTATAATAACGCCGGAACGGATCATCTATGACGGCGAGGTAGACCAGGTAACCATTCCCACACAGAGCGGTGAGATTACCGTACTGCCGCAGCATGTCGGGTTGGTAGGTTTATTGAAATCCGGTGAACTTACGATTAAAAAAGATGGCGAAATAATTCCCATGGTTGTATCCACCGGCATGCTCGAAGTGCAGAATACGCAAATCATTATTTTAGCCGATACTGCCGAGCGCGTGGAAGAAATCATCGAAGAACGCGCTCAAGAAGCGCACAGGCGTGCAGCAGAGCTCCTTACCCAACAAGCATTTGATACAACTGAATACGCAATCATCGCAGCGAAACTGGAAAAAGAACTTGCTCGTTTGCATGTCGTAAGAAAACATCGAAAAAATACCGCGTAGAATATGCTGTATAAGACGCTGTCAACGAAGCAGGTTGTTATTTCTCGTGCAGAATGTTTAGGTTCGAATGAAGTTCTTGATTTGGGCCTTGCATTGGAAAAAAAAATAAAAAAACTTTTTAATAGATCGCTCGCTATTCGAGTGGTTACAGCCGGTTCGACGAACGCATGCGAACAAGAGTTGGTAGCATTGGGGAATGCATATTATGACGTCGAGCGGTTTGGCATTCGTTTTGTTGCATCGCCTCGACATGCCGATATGCTTATTGTTACCGGGCCGGTAAGTAGCAATATGAGAGAAGCTCTCGTGCGGACCTATGAAGCAATGCCAACTCCGAATATTGTTGTTGCGCTTGGGGATGACGCAATTGACGGTGGAATATTTAAAGGATCATATGCAGTGTGTGATGGTGCGCATACAGTAGTGCCGGTACAGTATGCTATTCCGGGAGATCCGCCATCACCACTCACAATATTGAAGTCGCTTCATACCATTCTTGATGACATCTCCCCAGATCAAAAAAATTCGTAACGTATGATTGACAGTATCCTCTCTCAGACTGGTTTTTTTGCTATTATCTCACTCTTTGCAATTGGTGCGTGTGTGTCACTCTTGTTGTATGAATACGACGAACTCGCCAATCTTTTAGGGGCTTTCTTTGCCATACTGGGATCAATCGGGGGGCTTCTTTTTTCCGCACACGTTATTATAAGCCGAGTGATTCCCGTATACACTATTTCCTCGCCATTCCCACTCCTTACCATATCAATTAAAGTTGATTTATTATCCGCGTTCTTCATGGGAATTATTTCTCTTCTGTCTTTGTTGTGTTCGATATACGCGATTGGTTACGTCAAGCATTTTTATCAAAAATATTCCATAGGAATTTTATCATTTTTTTACAACGTTTTTATCGTAAGCATGATTCTTGTTGTAACGGCGAATCATGCGCTCTATTTTCTCATAGTATGGGAGATTATGGCGTTGGCATCGTATGTTCTTGTTATGTATGAACGAAGAGTGCAGGAAAATGTACGCGCAGGTTCGCTATATTTTATTATGACTCATGTTGGTACGGCGTTTATCATTTTGGCCTTTTTACTCATCTATCATTCCGTTGGATCGTTTGATTTTGATACCATTCGAACATCCTCCAATCTTATTCCATTCTTAGTTCGTGATGCTGTGTTTATCGCTGCCCTTATAGGGTTCGGCATAAAATGCGGCATTATTCCCCTCCATATTTGGTTGCCTGCTGCACATCCTGCGGCTCCATCCCATGTGTCTGCGCTGATGTCAGGCGTTATGATCAAAACAGGCATATATATGCTTTTTCGCATATGCCTTGATTTTTTTCCCGACATCCCGCAGTGGTGGGGTTTGGTGGTGCTCGTCCTTGGAATCATTTCTTCGCTACTGGGAGTACTTTATGCACTTTCAGAGCATGATAGTAAGAAATTACTTGCCTATCATAGTATTGAAAATATCGGCATTATTTTATTGGGTCTTGGGAGTTCGCTTGTTTTTGTGTCTTCGCATCAGTATGGGCTTGCCGTATTGGCGAGTGTTGCCGCTCTCTACCACACGGTAAATCACGCATTGTTTAAAGCTCTGCTCTTTTTGGGTGCCGGATCAGTAATTTCAGCAACACATACACGTAATATAGAGGAATACGGCGGGCTTATTAAGCGCATGCCTCAGACAGCCTTCCTATTTCTTATCGGATCGATGGCCATTTCCGCACTGCCACCGTTTAATGGATTTGTAAGTGAGTGGCTTACGTTTCAAGCTCTCTTTCAGGGGGTTATATCTTTAAGTCTTATTCCAAAGATAGTTACTATTTCTGCTATCGGTGCGCTTGCCTTAACCGGGGGTCTTGCGGCAGCATGTTTTGTAAAAGCATTTGGCATAATGTTTTTAGCCCGTCCGCGCAGCGAGCATGCATCTGCTGCCCAAGAAGTGGCTATAAGCATGAGAATAAGCATGGCATTCTGTGCACTCCTTACGTTATTGTTTGGTCTTGGAGCAACAACGATTGTTAGTACGCTGGAAGTCATTGTTCGACAATTTCCACAACTTTCACAGGAGCGTGTGTTCGATACGGCTGCTGGGCTTCTCGTTGTGCAGAACGGATTTTCTGCCGTATCAATGCCAATCATTACATTAGGATTATGTATCATGTTCGTCAGTATTCTTTTGGGTGTGAAATTATTTTTTCCTCGCCAACGCGTGAGATATGGAAGGACATGGGATTGTGGCACAGACCTTACATCTCGAATGGAAATAACAGCAACGGGGTTTAGTCGTTCGCTGGTTACCATTTTCAGGGCTATCTTATTTCCAACTAAAAGCGTGGTTACGGATTATTCAGATTCTCATGCGCGCTATTTTCCTCAACGTAATGTTATTACATTGGAACTCCATGATATTTATAGGGCTGTATTCTATGATCGTCTTACAAGGGTTATAAACGCCATTTCGGATCGTGCACGCGCCATACAGAGCGGTAATGTGAATATGTATATAGTCTATATCTTTGGAGCGCTTATTGTTCTTCTCGCAACACTTGCGCTGTAATATTTTCAGTATGTCATTTTTCTTTGCTTCACTTATTCAACTCATCATTATTCCGATTTTCTCCCCGCTCTGTATTGGAATTACCAGAATGCTCAAGGCACGATTGCAAAAGAGGTGTGGCGCTTCTGTGCTGCAGCCCTATCGTGATCTCTGGAAGCTATTCCATAAAGATGAAGTTTTGAGTGTGGATGCTTCGTGGATATTTCGCTTTACTCCCTATATCCTGTGTTCACTCTTTCTTTTTGTTGGTTTCAATATACCTCTCATTACGACAGCTTTTGCAAAGAGTGGCAGTGGGGATTTTCTTGTGCTTGTTTACTGCATGGCATTTGGTACATTTTTTCTTGCTTTAGCTGGGCTTGATACAGGAGGAGCTTTCGGCGGATTTGGTTCAAGTCGAGAAATGATGGTCTCCTCACTTGCCGAAGGGACGCTTGTCCTTTCACTTTTTGTACTCGCACTTCTCACGCACACTACAAACATGTTTGGTATTTCAAATGGGGTAGGGTCGCTCTCTTTGTCGAACTTGGCGCCAGTCGTGCTAGCATTTAGCGGATTTTTTATTGCGCTTCTTGCTGAAACGGGGCGGTATCCTTTTGACAATCCATCAACGCATTTGGAGTTGACGATGATTCATGAAGCGATGATATTGGAATATTCCGGCAAGCGGCTTGCTCTCATAGAATGGGCAGCTGCCCAAAAATATATGATTTTTCTTTCACTGGCAGCAAGTATTTTTTTTCCTTACGGCATTGCGCATACATTCGATCCCATTGCGTTATTCATAGGGCTTGTCTACTTCGCGATAAAGATATGTATACTTTGCGGGGCTATCGCTCTCATTGAATCGAGTATTGCAAAGCTTCGCATATTTCGATTGCCGAGTCTTCTTGCAACTTCCTTTGTCATCTGTATTGTTGCTCTCGGATTAACACTATAAGAATATGTTTACACTATCTCCTCAACTTCTTTTTCTTTTCGAAGCAATTATTTTTTTGACTGTTGTTGTGCTGCATTTGGTTAAAAATAACAAAACGGCCGTTATTCTTTATGTTGTCCAAACCGCAGTATTGGCATTACTACTCATTGCATCCTATCTTGGCGCAGCATCTCCATTGCTCTATGTTGCGTTGGCAGCAACCATAGCAATCAAGCTTGTCATCACGCCATATTTTTTCTACCTCCTTATCCGAAAACATCAACTCACATTTTTAGCCGGCAGTTATTGCTCGATGCCTCTGACACTTGTTATTATTGCCTGCCTTACGGCACTTACACGTTCAACTCTTTTTAAAGAACTTATCGTATTGAATAATGTCGGACAAGAATTTCTCCTTCTGCCATTTGCAATCATCCTTATTTCACTTTTTTTGATAATAAACAGAAAGGGAATCTTTTCTCAGATGCTGGGATATCTTTCATTGGAGAATGGGATAATTTCTTTTGCTCTCTTTGCAGGTCTCGAACAGAATCCCGCGTTACAACTTGGCATAACCGTAAGTATTCTTGTGTGGGTGATTATGGCAACCATTCTTGCCTCACTGATATTCCGGCAGTTCGGTTCACTCGATACAAGTGCCATGAAGCGATTAATCGATTGATTTATGGAACTTACATTTCTTGTTTTCATCCCGCTTCTCATTGGTCTTGTTGGCGTACTTGTTCGAAAAAATATTCGAATGTTCGATGCGCTTTATTGTATTGGTGCCTGTGCAGAAATTATTACCGCCGTGGGAGTGTTTGTGCAACTTCATACGGCACAGGAACTATCATTCGCACCATTTTTCTTTCTTGATGCCCTTTCCGGTATCGTACTCCTTACCGTTATTATTGTATCTGTTTTTTCTTCAATCTATTCAATTGGCTATCTTCGCGAGGAAGTGAAGAAGGGAATTATCGGCTTTCGGAGAGTAAAGCAATATTTTCTTCTCTACCAACTATTTGTTGCTGCTATGTTTGCCGGTGTCCTTTCAGCAAGTCCCATCCTCATGTGGATTGCAATCGAAACAACGACGCTTTCAACCACGCTCCTTATTAGCTTTTACAACAAGGCTTCAGCAACAGAAGCGGCATGGAAATATCTATTGATTAATTCCATTGGACTACTATTGGCTTTTTTCGGAACACTGCTTTTTTTTGCCGGTGAATCATCGGTAGACATGCTTGGATTTCCAGGTTGGCACTCACTTTCCGAGCATGTATCTGAATTTAACCCTGATCTATTAAAGATTGCCTTTATTTTTATCCTTGTAGGATATGGGACAAAGGTTGGTTTTGCTCCCATGCATACGTGGCTTCCGGATGCGCACAGCAAGGCGCCCCCGCCGATTAGTGCGCTTCTTTCGGGTGCATTGTTGAATGTTGCACTCCTCGCTATTTTTCGATTTAAAATCATTACAGATTCGGTGGTCGAACAATCGTTTTCCAATACGATGCTCATCGGTTTTGGACTGGTGTCAGTGGTCATTGCTGCGTTTATTATCTTGGCACAAAAGAAATACAAACGGCTATTTGCCTATTCCAGTATTGAACATATGGGTATTATCGCCCTGGGATGCGGATTTGGCGGATTGGGCATATGGGCAGCTTTACTCCATATGATCTATCACTCAATTGCAAAGTCATTGTTGTTTTTCATATCCGGCTCTCTTTTTCTTAAATATGGCCTTTCTAGAATTTCAAATATCAAAGGCATGATCACAATTCTTCCTGTGAGCACCGTTCTTCTGTTTTGTGGCCTTCTTGCTATCACGGGTGTTCCGCCCTTTGGGATGTTTATTACAGAAATACATATTTTAGTTGCAGGCATAGCCCACTATGGCTTTGCATCAGTAATACTTCTTGTTTCGCTGGTGCTTGTATTTGTGGGATTTTTGCGCCACATCGTATCAATGGCGTTCAGTGAGGCGCCGCCAACTGTTTTAAGGGGTGAATCTAATGTGTATGTACTTACACCTTCCATTCTTCTCTCACTCATACTTATCATTCTGAGCGTGTATCTCCCGCCAGGTCTTTCCGAACTTCTAACAAAAGCAGCAGAACTCTTATGACGAAACCTTTACCAATACAAAATAATAGGCCTTGCGACAACCTCAATATATACAATGTGCCTGAAGGCGATATTCTTGCAACATGCAAAGAATTATACGAGAGAGGTTTTCCATTAAAAACAATCACTGCTTTTGATGAGCGAGAACAGACGGGGAATTTTAAGATTATGTATCTTTTTAGCAATCCCGAAGAGCATATTTTTCAAACACCTACCATATGCGTGCAAGAGACATTTCCTTCACTTACACCCATCATTCATCAGGCATCGATTCATGAACGAAAAATAGCAAGCTTGTTTGGAATTGTACCAATAGGGCATCCAAATCTTCGCTCACTTATACTTCACGAACAATGGCCTCAGAATCTCTTTCCACTCAGAAAAGATTTTGCATGGAATGAGCGCCCATCTCCGGCAAGGGGTGAGTTTACCTTTCGGCATGTTCAGGGTGAGGGTATCTACGAAATTCCCGTTGGACCGGTGCATGCAGGCATTATTGAGCCGGGACATTTTCGTTTTAGCGTAGCAGGTGAAGAGATTCTTCATCTGGAGGCACGGCTTGGATACTCACACAAGGGCAGTGAGAAGTTATTTGAGCACCTTGCCCTTAAAGACAAGCTTCGGCTCTCTGAGCGCGTGAGCGGAGACAGTTCATTTAGTCATTCACTTGCATTGTGCCAAGCTTTCGAAGAATTGGGATCGATACCTGTTCCTATCCGAGCTCGATATATTCGTGTGATATTCTGTGAGCTGGAACGGCTTGCAAATCACTTTGGAGATATCGGTGCCATCATGCTTGACACGGGATTTAATTTCGGCGGATCACATGGTGCGCGTTTGAGGGAGGTGGTGATGCAGCTTAATGATTTTCTAATAGGTAGCAGATTCTTGCGTGGAGTGAATACGATTGGCGGAGTTCAAAAAGATATTTCCAATGGTTGCCTTGAATCGGTACGGCAGACACTTCTGTCTGTGCGAAAAGATTTTTCTGAAGTTATGGCTGTTGCGCTTCGAAATAGCTCGCTTATTGAGCGCTTGCGGCATACAGGCAGCCTTGATTATACAATTGCCAAGGATCATGGGGTTGTTGGTGTTGCTGCAAAAGCACTTGGGTTTGCATACGATGCACGCAAAGACCACCCCTATGCCGCATATGATCACTTTTCGATTCCTATTCCATCATATCATTCAGGTGATGTCTATGCTCGATTTCGTGTCAGAATAGATGAGGTGTATTCCTCGTTCGATATCCTCCAAAAAGCATTGAGTGATATTTCTTCAGGACCCTGTATTGGCAATGATCTTTCTCGCCTTAAACTTCCTTCCAACTCCTATGCTGTTGGTATTGTGGAAGGCTGGCGAGGTGATATCATATACGTAGTTGCAACAGATGGAGACGGATCAATTTGTCGAGTGGATGTGCGCGACCCATCATTTATTAATTGGACAGTGTTAGGACATGCAGGGAAGGGGAATATGGTTCCTGATTTTCCGCTCATAAACAAAAGTTTTAATTTATCCTATTCAGGTAATGACGTGTAGTCTATGCCAACTCCTATTAATCGCATTTCAAAAATGAGCGATGAAGCCGAACGCCTCTATCATGAAACAGAGGGAGACCGGCGTTATTTTGATACCAAATATAATATCAGCGTCATGGCGATCAAATGCATGGACGGGCGAGCAGATTTTACTGAAGCTACCGGTGCGCCGTTTGCGTGGGTGTACCCGGTGCGTACTATTGGCGGTATGATCGACATTGGTTGGCCGGCATTCAAACCGCATTTTGAGCGGCGCGTACGAAGCGCCGGCGAGAGGAGGAAGGCGCTCCTGATTCCTGTTACCTATCACTTTTCTTCCCAAGGGAAAGATTTTTGTTGCAAGGGGTATGACTACGACACTTCAAAAGCCGTTGCCGGCCAGACTGCGGTACGCGACCAATTTGACCGTGTCACACGAACACTTTTTATCGAAGGGGGAACTCGGCAGGTGTATACCGTTCTTGTTGGAATCAATACGGATGATCGTTCTATTATTCTTCATGGAAATAAAGATGAGACTTTAGAAGCAACTATGCTTATTCAGCATTCCGAACAAGAGAGCGAAGCACTTCTCAAAGAAAGACTCCCAAAGCTTTATCCCGAAATGCCACAGGGGATGATTCAATTTCTCACAGACCGCATGCTTTTCAACCGCATGCTTGTCATGAAGAAGCGGACGGAAAAAGTTTCATCCGAAGATCTCGACCATAATGAGTGGATATTGGCTGTGGGAAATAGGTTTGATTACATCCGCACATGGAACTCAGCCATTAAAATAAAATCCTGGGATCCTAATTTTATTAAAACATGCCTTACCGGCGCGCATATCATTTTTGAAAATATTGAAGAAGGGCGGGTGAGCAAAAAAGATGGAGTTGTTCTGCTCGTCAACGAGTCGTTTGATCGGGATACGGACTATTACGATGACTGGCGAGCGGCAGAAGAAAGTGCGCGCTGGATGTATCGCGAGATAAGCGAGGCAATTATTGCTGAATTTCCAACCCTCCGCGAGTACATGCGTCCTCTTGTGGGTATTGTCAGCACTGAGCGCCGCCTTCATAGGCTCGATATAAACGTTGCCATGTGGGGAAAGTCTGCGTAGTGCATTACAATGGTGTACATTCATAATTTGCATTCTATGAACATGACAGAATTTATTTCACGGCACTACCACCACTTCAATGCCGCAACACTCAAAGATGCAACTGAAAGCTATAAATCGCATCTGAAAAATGGCGGAAAAATGTTTCTGACGCTTGCCGGCGCAATGAGCACGGCTGAACTTGGCATTTCACTTGCCGAAATGATCCGTAAGGATAAGGTTCATGCGATTTGCTGTACGGGAGCTAATCTTGAAGAAGATATATTCAATCTTGTTGCTCACAATGAGTATGAGCGCGTTCCCCAGTATCGATATCTCACAAAGTCTGATGAAGTGGCACTCCGAGACCGAGCAATGAATCGCGTAACGGACACCTGTATTCCTGAAGAAAACGCCATGCGGCGCATTGAACGCGCAGTGCTTTCTGTCTGGCAGAGAGCGGATAGAGCGGGGGAGCGGTATTTTCCCTATGAGTATATGTATCAGGTAATTCGCGAGAATCTCGTGAGGGAGCACTATCAAATTGATGAACAACATTCCTGGTTGATCGCCGCATGCGAAAAGAATCTTCCTATTTTCGTACCAGGTTGGGAGGATTCGACCCTTGGTAATATGTTTGTTGCGAATGTCATAAAAAAAGAACTCAGCGGATACCATGTTGTAAAATCAGGGCTTGAGACAATGGCATTTCTTATCGACTGGTATCGCATGGCTTCTCGGAGCTCGTCAGTAGGATTCTTTCAAATCGGTGGAGGAATTGCCGGAGACTTTCCTATATGTGTTGTGCCGCTTATGAACCAGGACCTCAAAGAGGCAGCTCCCTACTGGGGATATTTTTGCCAAATTTCCGATAGTACGACATCCTATGGTTCCTATAGCGGGGCAGTGCCAAACGAAAAAATAACATGGGGCAAGATTGACGAGACAACACCCCAGTTTGTCATTGAATCAGACGCAACGATTGTTGCGCCGCTCATGTTTGCATCGATTCTGGAAGAATAAAACTGCTTTTAAATCATCTTTTTCAAAAAATCAGATGGCGTAGATGCTTCAATGAGTTTCTGGGCTTGGCGGATAAGCTGTTTATCCCATGAGATGAGCGTGCTTTCAGATACATAGGCGCACCATACCACAAGTGCATCGGATGTTTTGAGGTGGAGTCTTTTGAATATAGTGATAGCTTCTTCAATTGTGGACTGGTCGTGGGGTAAAATGGTGAGTGCCATGAGGGACTCGATTGCCGGCCGGGGATCTTTGTTATATTTTGATAGAATATTTGCTATCTCAAGAACAACAATCATGGGTAATGTTGTAATGTATGGATGTTGATGAATGTGGGAAAAAAATGCAAGAGATGTTTGATGGTAATGATCGCGCTCAAGGAGAGATGAGAGAAATACCGATGAGTCTATGGTTAAAAAAATCATATGCTATGAACGCTCTTTTTTCACCAATGCAACACTCGACATTTTTTTTGATATGCGGTTTTTCCGTAACGGTTTCGACCAAAATTGCAATGCATTGCTCTGGCTTGCCGGAATGCCTGAATACGGCATGATGCGTGCAATCGGCTTTGATCGATGAATGAGAATGAAAGAATTCCCCTTTGCAAGGTTTTCTGCAAGTTTGGGAAAATTCTGCCGCAACTCTTTCACTGACACTGACTGTTGTTCTTGGTGATACATAGGAGTATTTTAAGATCACTTTAAGGTAACATTAATATACTACACACGTATTCCTCTACTGTCAAATAATGTATGCATAGTGAATGTGTAAAAACTTGAAAAAGAATGCCAAAGCCGCTACTCTCAGAGAATATGAATTCACTTGATAAACTATTGGAAAACCTCAACGATGAACAGCGCCGTGCCGCAACGCATGCGGGCAGCCCTTTGATGATTGTTGCCGGAGCCGGCACCGGCAAAACAACAGTGATTACTCGACGGATTGCATGGCTTGTTCTTAGCGGACTATGTACGGTCAATGAAGTACTGGCGCTTACGTTTACCCAAAAAGCAGCGCAAGAAATGGAGGAGCGCCTCGATCGCTTGTTGCCCTATGGCTATGTTGATCTATGGGTATGTACGTTTCATGGGTTCTGCGAACGCATCTTGCGAAAGCACGGGTTGGATATCGGCATACCCACAGATTTCAAACTCCTTGATCAAACAGCTGCCTGGATGCTTGTTCGGAAGAACCTCGACCTTCTTGGACTCGAGTATTACCGTCCTGCAGGCAATCCTACCAAATGCATTCACGAATTACTGAAGCATTTTTCTCGATGCAAAGATGAAGGAATAACCCCGCAGGAGTACGTAGCGCATGCGGAATCTCTTCAATCCGATGATCAAGATGAAACTGCACGTATACAGGAACTTGCCCGTGCATATACAAAATACCAGCAACTCTTGCTTGATGAAAGCGCGTTGGATTTCGGCGATCTCATTGTCTACACACTCAAGCTTTTTAGCCAACGTTTGGGTCTACTCAACCGCTATCAGATGCAATTTAAAGCTGTATTAGTCGATGAGTTTCAAGATACCAACTGGGCGCAATATGAGCTCATTAAGCTCTTGGCGGCAAATCGATCGCTCCTCACGGTAGTAGGGGATGATGATCAGAGTATTTACCGCTGGCGGGGTACGTCATTAGCAAATATCACGCGATTTAAAAAAGATTATCCATCGAGTACGGAAATTATTCTGACGCGCAATTATCGTTCGCGACAAAATATTTTAGATTGCGCTTATGCATTTATTCAAAAAAACAACCCAAACCGCCTTGAATGCCAACTTCAACAATCGGGCACTGCATTGATAAAGCAACTCCATGCACATAACGAGGGGTTGGGTACGCTTGAATACATGTATTGTGCGACACATGATGAGGAAACAGAACAAGTAATTCAAAAAATATGCAAGCTTAAAGAGCAGTCTGAAACACTCCAATGGAGCGACTTTGCCATACTTATCCGTTCCAATGATAGCGCCAGTAATTTTATTGCAAAGTGCAGTGAGTATGGCATTCCATACCAGTTTTTTGGCCAAAAGGGTTTGTATTCAAAACCGGCCGTTATTGATCTTCTGTCATATTGCACCCTTCTTCACAATTACCACGAAAGTCCTGCGTTATACCGAGTTTTTAATTTTCCTTTTTTGAATATTTCCCATGATGGTATTGTTGCTCTGAGTCATTTTGCACATCGGAAAGGATATTCTCTCTGGCAGGCGCTCGAACACATGAGTGAAATAGAAGCGATCACGCAGGCTGATGCCGATGCATTCCGCGCACTATGCAGCCGTATTGGCGAACATGCTGCACTTGCAAAATCCAAGCCTGCAGTCGAAGTATTCTTTCGTATTGTGCAAGATACAGGGTTTTTGACATGGCTGAGTCGTGATGACACCCTAGAAAAACGAGAAGGGCTTGGGTATATCAACCAGTTATTTGCAAAATTAAAAACCTTTCAATCCGAATATCCGCTTGCCCGACTGCAAGAATTTTTGGAGCTTGTTCGTTTGGAACAGGAAGCCGGGGATGCCGGATCGCTTGCGCGCGATATCGACACAGGGCCCGATGTAGTAAAGATTATGACTATTCATGGCTCCAAGGGGCTTGAGTTTTCTTATGTATTTGTTGTGCATCTTGTAGACCGCCGATTCCCCACTCAAGAACGCGAAGATGCTCTAGAACTCCCGCAAGAGTTACTAAAGGAACCCATCCCTCAAGAAGATGCTCATCTTGAAGAAGAACGACGTTTGCTGTACGTTGCGCTTACTCGTGCACAGGAAGGCGTTTTTTTGACGGGCGCAAAGGATTATGGCGGTGTACGCAGTAGAAAGCCTTCACGTTTTCTGGAAGAATGCGGGATGAATATCCCTGCCGAGAAACCCCCTCTGTCTTCCACCACCCTTCCATCTTTGCCACCCGAGCGCACAGCAACTTCATCTCGGCAGGCGTTAGCACTGCCTTCCACGGTCAGCTTTAGCCAGCTTAGGGCTTTCCAAACCTGTCCATTGCAGTATAAGTACTCATTTTTACTTAAAATACCCACCTTCGGGCGCTATCAATTTAGTTTTGGAAAAAGTATTCATGCGACGCTTGAGAAGTTTTTAAATCGCATCATGGAAGAGCGCACTGTACCTAGTCTCGATGAGCTACTGAATATGTATAAGGAATGCTGGATAGATGAATGGTATCGTTCTCAAAAAGAACAAGAGGAATATTTTGCAAAGGGCTCCGATATACTCGAGCGAATTCATGGAGAGGTTAGCGATACTCTGCCCAGCCCCAGGACGATTGAGCGGGATTTTACTTTGAAGCTCGGCACAGACGAGGATAGTATTATTCTTAAAGGCAAAATTGATCGTATCGATGATATTGAGGGGGGCGTGGAAATTATTGATTATAAAACGGGAAAAAGCAAAGCAGAGGATGCACTAGGTTTTCATGATAAGGAGCAGCTTATTATGTATCAAATGGCAGCCGAAGAGTTGTTGGGAATGAATCCGATTAAATTGACGTACTACTATGTTGAAGATGGATCCCATGTGTCGTTTTTGGGAACTGCCAAAGAAAAGGAAAAAACGCTTAAGAATATAGAAAAAACCGTCCAAGAAATGAAGGGAAGCGATTTCAAAGCTACACCGGGATTCCATTGTCGTTTTTGCGATTTCAAATCCATTTGCGAGTATAAGAAAATATAACAATAAGTGCTATACTACACTATATGGCCTTTACAGCATTGCATACCCTTCTCAACCGCGCGGTGCATCGTGCGGGAATCCATCGAGGCGTTACGGCTGCCAAGGCAGTGAGCCGATCAGAAGAAATTGTTAAAGAATTTTTTGGGGCCGATATCCTTGAGGTTATCAAACCACTTTCACTGAGGGGTAGGATTCTTACGTTTGCATGTATTGATTCCTCGGCAGCTGCTTCGATCGGCATGTATGAAGAAATGATTGTACAGTATGTGAATGAGGGATTTGATAAATCCGTGGCTGATAGAATAACTATTGTTACTACATAGCCCTATGAAACCGATTTTCAGATGGATTATTGCCGGTATGCTCATTGCGCTCAGCAGTGTTGGATTTTACTATTGGAATGCGTATGAGTCCGAACGTTCATACGACCTGCAGATTGTTTCACAAGTTGCTAGTATGAAGGATTCACTCTCGCTCTACGCCCAGCAGTATGCTGCTTATCCCCAT
Organism: Patescibacteria group bacterium; assembly: GCA_038065255.1. Lineage (NCBI taxonomy): Bacteria > Patescibacteria group bacterium. The sequence goes on along the minus strand of JBBTRI010000004.1, from coordinate 23,056 downwards.
CTCCAGGATCCGTTTTTGCAGCGCTTCGGTTTTTTGGCGGCCGCTTATGTGCCGCTCCTTGCCGATAGCTCAACAGAATGCCAAAGCCAATCGCGTTGTCCTTCATACCGTGTGCGCTTTCTATTAAAAACAAATGTAATCTATCCGAAAGGAGAACATATTGTCACCCCAAGCGGCATTCAATAATATCCTATGACACTTTTTCATTATATCCTCATGATGCTTGCAGGTACCCTTCTTTCCTGGGGTGCGTGGTTCTATGTCATTTCTACAGTGAATCCCTTTGACACCGGCATGGTGGGGCTTTTGCTTTTTTATGTAAGCTTGACCTTTAGCATGATTGGAACGTTTGCAATTATCGGTTTTTTTGTGAGGACATGGGTATTTAAAAAGGAAATCGTATTTCAGCGCGTACACCTTTCATTCCGTCAGGCATTCTCATTTGCACTGCTTGTGGACGGCTTTCTTATTCTGCAGGCACTGAGGCTTTTGACGTGGTATAATCTTGCATTTTTGGTAGTGGGGTTGACGTTAGCAGAATTTTTCCTCATTTCCCGCCGCCCCACGCGCTATCGATAAGATTTTGTGTGGTATACTTATTTCCATGCGATTCAAATATAAAGCAAAAAACAGGAATAGCGAAGACATTGAAGGGATGCTCGAGGCGGAATCCCAGTCCCATGCTGCAGAAATGCTCCTGGAGCGTGAGCTGGCTGTGATGGAGTTGAAAGAAGTGGTTGAAACAAGCTTTACTAAGGTCATTGGAATGTTTTTTTCCCGTGTTTCAAAAAAGGACCTTGCTATTTTCCTGCGCCAGCTTTCCATCTTGGTTTCCGCGGCAGTACCGCTGGTTCAGGCTCTCAAAATCCTTTCGCAGCAATCCTCAAGCGGAGCACTGAAAGAGGCGCTTTCCAATGTGGTGAATGAAGTTGAAGGCGGCATGAAGCTTTCCCAAGCATTGGGCAGGTATCCGAATTTGTTCAATTCGTACTTTGTAAACATGATTAAATCCGGTGAAACTTCAGGGCGCTTGGATGAAATTATGAATTACCTTGCTGACCAACAAGAAAAAGAATATGAACTCCAAAGCAAGTTGATTGGCGCGTTGTCCTATCCGATTTTCATTATCTGCATGATGATTGTCGCAAGTTTTGTGATGTTTGTATTTGTGCTGCCTAAAATGCTCACGATGTTTACCGATATGGGGCCTGGCGTAGAGCTTCCGATTGCAACACGCATCTTGATCGGTACCAGCTGGTTTTTTACCCATTTTTGGTGGCTTATCATCATTATTCTTATTGGGATAATTGTAGCATTCAATGTATACATCAGAACTCCTGCCGGGCGCTATGTTATTCATTTCATCATGCTTAAGCTGCCGGTATTTGGCAAATTATTTACGTATGTATCATTGGTGCGTTTTTCTCGGAGTCTCGGGACAATTCTCGTGGGGGGCATTACTATTCCTATAGGATTACGCGTGGTAAGGGATATTGTGGGTAATGCGGTATATGAGGATTTGATTACGCAGACCATTAAAGAAGTGGAAGATGGCAATCCTATTTCTACGGCATTCGCCAAAAGCCATGAGATTCCTCCGATGGTTACCCACATGCTTTCCGTGGGCGAGCAGACCGGGCGCTTGGATGATGTATTGGAAAAAGTGAGCCAGTTTTATAATCGCGAGGTGGGAGTAATGCTGGATAACGTTATATCACTCATTGAACCGGCTATTATGGTACTGCTCGGCTTGGGTGTGGGTGTTATGGTTGCAGGTATTCTATTGCCAATGTACACACTATCGTCAAAAATGTAGATATGCTATACTATCAAAGGTACTCATTGTGGATAACTAAGCGATATAGAGAAGAATAATTATGAAAAAAGGTTTTACGCTCGTTGAATTGCTCGTTGTTGTTGCAATTATTGGACTCATGGCAGGCATTGCCACGGTATCGGTAAATAGTGTGCGTTCCAAAGCACGGGATGCTCGAAGAGTTGCAGATATCAAACAGATCCAAAATGCGCTTGAGTTATATTATAGTGATTCAGGAACCTATCCCGCAGCTGAGGTTGCAAAAATTGGAGAAGGTAGTGGTGTTGCTATTTCTAATCTAGGTTTTACGACTGCTGTAGGAGTCGGAGATAGTGTTTATTTAAACCCAGTTCCAAAGGACCCAGCTTCAACACAATCCTATGTATATCCCACACCTGCTGCCCCCACAAAGGATTATATTATAGAATTTGTTCTCGAAACTGGAACGGGTACCATGGAAAAAGGTACCTATCAAGCAACTTCCGGTGGGATGAAAATTAAACCGGTAGTTGTAGTTCCCTAATATACTTACAATAAGATTCATTTAATCATTAATTTTAAGCACATTAGCCTATGAAAAATATTCAAAAAGGCTTTACACTCGTCGAATTGCTGGTGGTTGTGGCAATCATCGGTTTACTGGCGGGTATTGCAATTGTATCGGTGAATTCGGTACGTATTAAAGCGCGTGATACACGTCGCATTGCAGATGTTAAGCAAATCCAGAATGCGCTTGAGCTGTATAATAATGAAAAAGGAGGACTCTATCCTCAAGCAACAGCTACTAAGGAACTTGGTGATGCGGGCATTACTGTGATTTCTACAAATGGTTTTGCTGCAGGTGACCCTACGTTTTTAAATGTCGTGCCGAAAGACCCGACAAATAACGGTGAATTCCAATATCAATATCTAGCGTGCGGTACCGAAGGTGATGCAACAAAACCTTGCTTGAATTATCAGATTAATTTTGCAACAGAGGGCGTTACATCACTCGGCGCGCTTGGAAACTATAAAGCAACACCTACGGGTATTAGTGGAAGATAAAAATATGAATATGAGAAAATATGCTCTAGGGCTTCAAAAAGGTTTTACACTCGTCGAATTGTTGGTAGTTGTGGCAATTATTGGTTTACTGGCTGGTATCGCAATTGTATCAGTGAATTCTGTGCGCATTAAAGCGCGTGATACACGCCGCATTGCTGATATCAAGCAGATTCAGAATGCTCTTGAACTGTATAATAATGAGCATGGAGGTATGTATCCTGCATCAGGTGCGGATCTTAAACTTGGTAGAAATACAAATGATGCTAATGATCCTATGGCTATTACATCAGCCGGTATAAAGGAAACTCCTGCTGCGGATGAAACTGTATACCTTAATGTGGTACCCCATGATCCTACTGACGGGAAGGAATATCTCTATCTCAAAGACATTGCTGCAGATGTAAACAGACTTACCTATACGATGACATTTACCACGGAAGGTACTACATCGCTTGGTGCTGCTGCAACCTACAAGGCTACTCCGACAGGTATTGCTCCATAATTATTGCGAACTTCAAACACCCCCAAGATTCGGGGGTGTTTTTTGTTTTTACATTATTGTGATATAATCATACAAGAAGTGCATAACTAACTTTGTTTTCAAATATCACTATGAAACTAGATACCACTCTTTGCAAAAAAGGTTTCACACTTGTGGAACTTCTTGTTACCATTTCAATCATTGGTCTATTGGCAAGCATTACCGTGCTATCAGTGGGAAATGTGCGCCAGGTCGCACGCGATTCCAAACGGTTAGCGGATATTAAGCAGCTTCAAACAGGCTTGGAGTTTTATTTCAATCAAACAAATGGTTATCCACAGACTAAGGATAATTTAAAAGATGGCGAAGGGTTTGTGAATTTGGGAGATGCAAACCACAATGTGCTCTGTGCTGCAACGCAGTATGGTTTTGAAGCTACGCTTGCTGCATGCGGAGCATTTCCTGTGTATATGAGTAAAGTTCCGGGCAACCCACAGCCGGGTGGTCCTATGTACTACCGCTATAAACCGGAAACGCTGCCAGGTAATGATAAGCCCACAGCATACCAAATGAAATTCAATCTCGAAACAACTATAGCAGGGTATACACCGGGGGAGCATATAGCGCGCCCATCAGGAGTCCAATAACCTGAAATGCTTTTTATATTTGAACTTCTGGTAGTATTTCTTTTGGGCTTGTGTGTCGGCAGTTTTTTGAATGTTATTATTTTTCGCTTACACAGGAATGAACAATGGCAGCGGGGCCGTTCGCATTGCGGTACTTGCAACACAGCACTTACTATCAAGGATCTTATTCCTCTGGTAAGTTTTTTGGTGTTGAAAGGCACGTGCAGATATTGTAAGGCACCCCTATCACCCCAATACCCGTTTGTAGAGCTTGCAATGGGAGTGTTGGTTGTAGTAGCTTACCTTGCGATACTCTCAGAATTTCAAGCACAATCATTATCAATGATCCTTGCAATCGGAACGCTTTTTCCCGTCTTGGTGTTTGTTAAGAACATATTTTTCTTGGGTATATTACTGGTGATATTTGTCACCGATCTTCGTTGGTTTGCGATCTATGACAGCGTTGTTCTGACAGGTTGTGCGCTAGCGTTAGCGGCTCATCTGCTTATGCCACCACTTTTTTCTCCACACTATATTCTGCCGGCATGGTTAAATCTTGGTGTTGCAGCGCTTGTTCCAACGGCATTTTTTGGCGCACAATATGTAGTTTCATCAGGAAAATGGATTGGTGGAGGGGATATCCTCTTGGGAGGCATGATGGGACTTATGCTCGGCTGGCCCCAGGTGCTTGTGGCGCTGTTTATTGCCTATTGTACCGGTTCGATTATCGGTATTGCGCTCATTGCCGCTGGCAAAAAATCGCGAGGCAGTGAAGTACCTTTTGGTACGTTTCTTACAGCAGCAACGGCCACGATGCTTCTCATTGGAGATCCGATTATGGCTTTTGTTAATCGTACGCTCTTGCTATGATACTCGTACTATGATTACGTATACGCAACAGACAGATGTTCGAAGGGGTTTTACGCTCGTTGAAATGCTTGTAGCGCTTACGATTATTGGCCTTTTGACCACTGTTTCGGTTGTGCAGTTTCAATCCGGACGCCAGGATGATGCGTTGCGCCTTGCTACCATGCGCATGAGCGATGCGCTTCGCACAAGCCAATCTGCCGCCCAGTCCGGCAGTATTGAGCAGTATGCTAATGCGCAAGGATATGGCGTATATGTATTCCAAACAGCAGCAAGCAAATCGTGCGTGGACGGCTCTACAACCATCAATGAAGGTATTGTACTTTTTGCAGATACCGATAGTAATAAAGCATACACCCCTAATACCGACACGGTTATTCGATGCCAATCCCTTATTGTGGACGGAGCTCCGATCGTATTGGAAAAAATCGAGGAACTCAAGGCAGCAGACGATAGTATTATCACGGTAACTACAGCAACAGCATTTTTTCAACGGCCGACATCATTTGTGCTTATTGATGCGGCAACAGAAATGAAAAAACTGACACTCACACTCAAGAACACACGAAATAATCACACAAAACAAGTTGTGCTTGATCGGATTTCCGGCAGGATCGACTTTGATTATTAGATATTGCTGAAAGGTCACTATGTATGCAAAAGCTGTGGATCGTTGTCCCGATGTATAATGGTGCACAGGATGTTCCTGATTTCTGTGAATCTTTGAAGCAATGCACAGAACAGGGCAGTTATACATTGGTTGGGGTAGACGATTGTTCTCCGGATAATTCAGCGGATCTTCTACGCACATCATGTCCCCAAGCAATAGTATTGCGAAATGCCAAAAACAGTGGGTTTGCCGGTGCGTGCAATACCGGTATGCGATATGGCATTGAACATGGAGCACAGTATGTGATGCTTGCGAACCAAGATTTACGGTTTTTGCCCAATTGGCGCGATCCTCTTATATCCTTACTGGATAGTGATGCATCATTAGGAGCAGTGCAGCCCAAGATTCTCATGTATCCCGATACCACACTCATCAATTCATGCGGGAATGAACTGCATATTTTAGGATTCGGTTATACGCGGGGGTATTTGAAAAAAAATAGTGAGTTTTTCTGTGATGGAGTGCGCGATGTTGGATATTGCAGTGGAGCAGCAGTCATCTATCGCATTGACGTGCTGCGGCGGATCGGGTTATTAGATGAGAAGTTTTTTATGTATCATGAAGACTCCGACATTTGTTGGCGCATGCAGCAGGCAGGCTATCGTACCGTAGTGAGTCCGTTATCTGTTGTTGCTCATCGCTATGAATTTTCCAGGAGCATCCAAAAGTTTTATTATATTGAACGTAATAGGCTGCTGATGATGCTCAAAAACTATCAACTCAAAACACTCGTTCTTCTTGCTCCTTTATTTTTGTTTTGGGAGTGCAGTATAGTGGCATATAGTATTATCGGACTGCTCTCGAGAAAAAATACCGTAATCAGGGTGAAGGAAAAAATCAAAAGCTATGCATTTTTCCTTAAGCCATCGATATGGGCGTATATTGCGCGCGAGCGTAAGAAGTCCGCTCCGCTGCGTGTCAAACAAGATGCGGATATCATGAGGCATTTTACCTGTGATATCGCTTTCCAAGATGTTGATAGTCCCATTATCCGCAATGTTGCAAACCCGATAACGCGTTGGTATTGGAAATGCATCAAAAGATTTGTATGAAACTCATCGAAGTTGTTGCGGTATACCCCCCCTATAGGGGAGGAATCGGCACCGTGGCGCAACAGAATGCGCGTATGGCAGCGAAAGAGGGTTTTGATGTCACCATTGCAACTCCACTCTACCCTTCATTAGATAAGAAAGTCGCAGCGGTGGAATTTGATGGCGGAGTAAAAGTGAAGCGTCTCAACCCCTCTGTATCCTATGGCAATGCAGCGGTGATGAGGGGGCTTTTGAGACCTTTGTTGCAGGCTGATGTCATTCATCTCCACTATCCGTGCATTGGCAATGAATGGTTGGTGCTCTTGGCGGGGTATGTATGGAGGAAAAAAATTGTTGTGACCTATCACCATGATTTGGTTGGGAAGGGACTGTTTCGGTGTATATTCAAACTGTATACATTTTTGTTTTTACCACTCACTCTTCGTATTGCTCGCCGAGTATTTGTAACATCATGGGATTATGCGCAGCAATCATATTTAAAAAAATACCTTAGCAAAAGAAAGCAATTATTCAGTGAACTTCCCTGTGCAGTCGATACGACTATTTTTTATCCTCGACAAAAGGATAGCAGTATTCTTTCACGGTATAGCATCAAGGCAACTGATCGCGTTGTTGTGTTCGTCGGTGGGCTTGATAGCGCCCACTATTTCAAAGGTGTTTCGCTGCTTATCCAAGTTTTTTCAAAACACTTTTCAACAATGAATAACACCCATCTCGTCATTGTCGGTGACGGAGATTGCAAAGAAGAATACGAACGTCAAAGCAAACTTCTTGATTGCGAAGGCAATATTCACTTTGCCGGTTCAGTTGTGTCGGATGAGCTGCCGCTCTATTATGCTATCGCAGATGTATTTGTTTTGCCATCGATTGATTCATCCGAAGCATTTGGTATTGCCATTATTGAAGCACAGGCCTGTGGAAAACCGGTTATTACGTCAGATTTGCCAGGTGTACGCAGTGTTGTGAGACATGGCATTGATGGCTTGCACTTTTCTCCTTCAAACCCGATTGAATTAGGTGAGGCTCTTTATACATTACTTTCGGATGAGGCGCTGCGTATGCGCATGAGCAGTTCTGCGCGCGAACGTGCACTTCAGAATTATTCAACAGATGCTGTTGGTAAGAAATTCGTATCAGAACTTCAAAAAATATGAACTACGTTGTAATTACAAGCCTGTTTCGCCCTCTCGTGCGCGGAGGAGCTGAAGTAGTTGTTGAAGATATTGTTGATGAACTCAAAAAAAAGCATACTGTTCGTGTTCTAACAATCTGTGACTGGAAAGGATTGCGATCACTCATGTTCAACTCATCGTTTGAGGATGGCATCTGCGTTGAACGCTTGTATCCATTGAACCTTTTTTCATTCCTTGATGTCAACGCAAAGCCCTATTGGATGCGCGCATTATGGCATCTTATGGATATGTTTAATATCCATACCTATGGTTCTATACTGCACTACTTACAAAAAAACAAACCTGATTGCGTTATGACGCATAATCTCAAAGGCATGGGATACCTCATACCGCTTGCTATTCGGCATGCAGGTATAAAACATATTCATACTCTTCATGATGTTCAGCTTGTCGTGCCGACAGGATTACTGTTTTGGAAAAAAGAAAACGAAGAGCACAAACTGCAAAATCTTTTTCATGCATGGTGTTCGCGATTACTCTTTGGCTCCCCCCACGTTGTTATAAGTCCATCCCTTTTTTTAAAAACATTTTATGAACGACGCGGTTTTTTCCCCCATTCACAACGTACTGTGCTTGCTAATCCCATGCGTAGTGTTGGCTCGGCAACTCATGACATTCTGTGTCAAAAAAATCTCCAATCAGCAATTCATTTTTTTGCAGCCGGAACGTTGAATGAGGCAAAAGGCATACTTTTTTTGTGCCGGGCATTTCACAAGCTCCCAGAGCAACATATACGACTCTGGATAGCAGGATTAGGGCCTGATGAAGAAGAAATCAAGCGTCTCTGTAAAAATGATTCTAGAATAGCATTTCTTGGCAGGTTGTCTCATGAAAAAGTGTTGAGCAATCTGCAAAATATGCATTACTCGATTGTGCCCTCGCTCTGTTATGAGAATTCCCCCACGATTATCGGTGAAAGTTTTTCTTGTGGAATACCTGTGATTGCAGCAGATATTGGGGGAGCAGCAGAACATATTGAAGATGGGGTAAATGGTTTTGTGTTTACACCCGCCGATACATCATCACTTTTTCATGCAATGGATCGTGCTATCATCAGTAAACACTACGATCAGATGAGGCATGCAGCGGCGCGGAGCATGAACGGCCGTGATTGCGCTTCGTATGTGAAACATGTCATTCAAATACAAACACCGTAACAGCATCTTGTTCAAATGACATCCAGCCCGAAGCAGATTTCCTCAATTGGTTAATGATGAGTGGGGCCCGAGGCTCGTATGACGTGACAACGACATAGACACGCGAGACAGGGAGAAATGTTTTAACATCTTCGATAATGTTTTGGGATGGATTACGCATCATGCGTGTGTAGTATTCATAGAGGGGTGAAGAAGTTGGCAGAGGATAATAAAATGTTGAACCGCTAAACCCAAAATCTCGTAGTGCCGCAGAAGAAACTACCTGATTGGCAAGCACAGCAAAGCGTTGAGCGCCTGCATTGCTATGGATCCACTGCACTGCAGAGATATCAGCAGAAGAAATATTGTATCCATGAAATGCTTGAAATGCATCATTTCGCGGATACGAGAGGTAGAGGCTTGCAAGAAGGACAAGTACCGACCCCGATATCCATGCCATTCTGACAAGGGGAGGACACGGAGCGGCAAAAGCTCGCGACGCAAGACTGCTGATCGCAGCAACCATATGCGGCAGAAGAAACACAAATGCCAGCGAAACGAGGCGCATACCATAATCACCCCGTTCATAGGAAATAAGAGTAGTAAAATTAATGGTATTGGTAAGTATGAATGCATGTGCGAGCGTAATAAAAAACAGTATCATGCCAACATATGTGAGTCGTCTGTGATGATCTCCTTGCGAGCGAAGGATAAAAAATCCTACGACGCTTATACCAAATAGTATGAAGAACACATTATGTGCGTAGAAATAGACTGGATCCAAAAAAAGAGAAAATCTGGATTGGAATGCCAGAATGGTTGGCAGTGATATCTGTGGCCATGTAAACGATATGGAAAGTTGGGAGGAAATGAGCGAGTTTACAACGAATGCAGCCGGAACAGCAAGTATGCTAAGAATGGTTAACAATGCAAAAGATACCGTTTTTATCCCTAGGTGCTGCCGTTCAATACTGGGCAGGGCAAAAGTGAACATTACATAGAGTGCTGCCGGTATGCCTGCAAGCGGATGGATTGCCAGAGTAGCCAAAACAAGGGCTGACAGGAAGTAGCGCGCGTGCAACCCCCCTCCCCATAGCATACTACTGGACAGTACAATGAGGGCCGTGATACCATAGGCAAAACCCCATGGGGTTGATATACTAAGAAAAGGGTATGGCAGTGCGAAAAGCATAAGAACACAGTACTGCGCTGTTTTTTTGTTTTGAATAAGCACTGCTAGTGCCCG
>JBBTRI010000004.1:5523-12825 GCA_038065255.1 Patescibacteria group bacterium | reverse complement strand
AAGCATTGCAGCACTTAATCCTTGGAATGGAGTAAAACGAACTATGAGCGATGAACCAATTGCAATAAAAAAAGCAGCACCGGCCAATTGTTGTATTAATGGATATACATCGAACCACTGGCTTGCTGCAAGAACAGCGCCAGCCAGGATCAAGCCGGCTCTATAGAACGTATGCAGAAATTTTTCCCTCCTTTCAATGATAATCATTTTATCCATGCCGATGAAGTCTTTCGTACTGATCGTGTAATCGACAGGCTATTACTGCGATTTTTTCCTGATTGGATACAGCCAAATCATATCACGCTTTTTCGCATCATTGCAACGCCGCCAACACTTATTTTGTTGCTAGATCGGCACTATGAATGGGGAGTGCCGTTGTTTTTGCTTGTTGCATTTACCGATGCAATGGATGGTGCTTTAGCACGCACGCGCAACAAGATAACAGTATGGGGGATGATGTTTGATCCTGTTGCCGATAAACTGCTCATCGTGCCGGCAATCATGATTCTTGCGTTCACTCAATTGCCGATACTTCTTGTATTGAGTGTTGCCGGTGTTGAAATCCTCATTTTGCTTCTTGCGATCCTCTGGAGAAAACGAGGACTTATCGTTAAGTCAAACAGATGGGGCAAGTTCAAAATGTTTCTTCAAGTCATTGGGATTATGAGTATTCTCCTTGCAACATGGCTTTCACTGCCTCTTGTGCTGTTTGCCGAAGTGGTGTTGACAGCGAGCGTAGTATGTGCGCTCGTGAGTATTGTTCGAAAGGGCATATGATACATGGTAAAAAAACACTCTATTGGTCAGGCATCGCACTACTTCTGGTTTTCTTTTTTTTTATCTATTCTACACTTTCGTTCCAATCCTACCGCAACGGCATTCCGCTTTTTAATTCTCCCGACGAAACGGCAAATTATTTTTTTTCAAAACTATTCGCTGAAAAGGGAACGCTTACGTTTCATGAGCCATTGCTATCGGCAAGCAGCGGCTATCTCCATCCTCGGAGCATGACGGCAGTTGGCGATGATGTGGCGCCGGTTAGTTTTCTTGGATTACCTGTTATCTATGGATTTCTCGCTAAAGTGTTCGGGGTGAATGCTATTCCATTTTTTACGCCTGCGATTGCAAGTATTTCAGCGTTGTTTTTTTTCCTCTTAGTTCGTAATGTGTGGTCCATGCAGGCAGCGCTGCCGGCAATGATCCTTTTTTTATTGCACCCGGCATATCTCTACAACGCAAATAGAGCGATGCTTCACAATGTCTTATTTGTAGATCTGTTGATTATCGGTTGTGCTCTGGCAAGCCAGATGGTTCGTATGCGCAAATCTGCAGGAGCGCTCTGTATGGCCTTTCTTGCCGGCATTGCTCTAGGGGGCAGTCTATGGGTGAGGTTTTCCGAAAGCATTTGGATTCTAGGACTCCTCCCTGTGCTGGGAATAGCATTTTATCGAAAGCTCCGCATTGGAATTGTTGCTGCATTTCTTGCAGGGCTTGCAGTGCCGCTCATACTTATGGCGCAGTATAATGCGCTCGTCTATGGCAACCCGTTACTCTTTGGCTATCAAACCCCCGTTATTCCACAGGCGGTACAACAGATTGAGCAGTCTGCATCAATCATCCAGTCACTGATGCACTTGGATGGCGCTGCGGCAAAAACACAAATCGTTGCGCTTTTAGTATCGCTGAAATCTGCGCTACTGCCCTTCGGTATCAATCCCCACTTATTTAAAAAAACATTTCTTGACTATGCCGTATTTTTTTTCCTCCCATTCAGCATACTTGCGGCAGGAGGGTTATTCTTTTTCTTTTGGAGAGGTGTCGTACAGATTGTGCGAGAGAGGAGTGCATCACGCCTTTTCTTACTTGCATCATATGCTGCGATGGGTGCTTGGCTGATAGTATTTTATGGAAGCTGGGTATTCCATGATAATTTGGATAAAGAGGTGACTATCGGTACCTCTTACATCCGCTATTGGTTGCCCATAACCATATACTCTTTGCCGATGGTTGGCGAACTCATTGCCTTTCTTCTGGAGCGATGCAGGGGGCACGTTCACCGGGCGTTTCTTGCGGCATGCATTGTTTGTTTGGCGCTTCTTTCGTTCGGACAGGTATTTACCGGATCAACAGAGAGCATCACTGCAATGGCATCGTCCCTTGCGTCCTATCATGGCAAGAGACAATTTATTGCAGACACAACACCCCAGGATTCGGTACTGTTCTCTGCACGATCGGATAAGATTTTCTTTCCGACACGGCGCGTAGCCGAGCAAACATCCGACTTTCGAGAACTTGAGCTTGTGAAAGGAATGTATGGCAGGGCGCCGATCTATTACTATGGCCTGTGGAGCCAGCAAGATGCCTCCACTGTGAGTAAAAAATATTTTGAACCCTATGGGTTTTCGCTTGTGTTTGTTGCTGACGCTGATAGCCGTGAACATTTATATAAAGTAACTGAAAAACAGTAATTACTATGTTTCGGCTTCTAATAATTTCGCGAATAAGTATTGCTTTGGCGATTGTATTGTTTGTCGGATATATCGTACATCAGCATATTCCCTTTACAGGAGTAAGGGTAATCTCCTATACTTTTGATAGGCCCCATGGCGCAGTCGGGGTGTTCCGTCCGCCGGTGCGGTATGAGCTAGTAGAACATGGTAAGAGGCGCATTGCAAAAATCATTGAAGATCCCGTATATTTTGATGTAAAAACATCCGTTGTCTATGCAAGTGCAGATATCATGTTTACATACCAGAAACATACCATGCGAACAACGCAGCTTGCCGTGCGTGAATGGCAGGATGGATGGAAATTCTCAACTCAGCCATTTACAGAGAAACTGGTCGGAGATTGGGTAGAGGCTCGTGCACATGTGGATCTGAGTAGTGCAGTGCGCGAGAATGGGAAATATACTTTTGCATTCTCTATTCCGGGACTTGTCGCTGGCGCATCCGATGACTCTATTCTCATATCCGACATGACTATCACATTAATACGACCTTCTGTATGGGAATCGCTATGACATATTGGGAATGTTTCAAAACTCTTTTTTATGATGTGTTTGTGGCATCGCTTGGGGCATATCTGGGCGTATTGGCGGCTGAAAGTTTTTCTCGAGGCATCGTAACATCTGTCATACATATCAATGCATTGCTCCTTGTGTGCGCAGTGTCCGGTATTCTTGTCATAGTGTTTCCTCCACAAAAGCAGATTGGCAGGGGAGTACTTGACTACCTCTACACAGCGTTGTTTGCACTTTTTGCCGGCGTACTTACTCTTCAAACACTTGGCGCTGAACAACCACTTGTATTTATTCTTGCTCCGGTAGTTTCACTCATTGTCTTGCTCTTTTTGCTTTCAGCAAAAATGGAACCCTCTAAAGAATAAACATATCGTTATGGACTGCATTTTTTGTAAAATTAGTTCTCATGAAATCCCAAGCACACCCGTGTATGAAGATGATCTGCTCATTGCTTTTCTTGATATACACCCCGTGAATAAAGGACACACGCTCGTCGTGCCCAAAAACCACAGCGCTGACTTTCTTACAACAGATACTGACATGCTCTCACGACTCATGGAGCCGCTCAAACTTATTTCTTCGGCAGTTATGAAGGGAGTCGGTGCCGATGCATGCAATATTTCTACGAATAATGGCGCCGCTGCAGGGCAGGTAATTTTCCATCTCCATTGGCATATTGTTCCGCGATTTTCGGATGATGGACTCAAGCTCTGGAAAGGAAACGCCTATCAAGATGGTGAAATGGAGGAAATAGCAAAGAATATTCAAAAACACATCGCAAGCTAACATCTCATTAAATACAACTTTTTTACAAAAGCATCCTTGACAAAAAGGCGATTTTGTGCTATACTGGCGCGCATAGCTAAGTTTCACTTTTTGTTATAATTATGACAAATCCCAAACAACCAGAGTCACATAATCTTATCTCATTTTCAGCGCTTTCAAAGCACGATCGAGAGAGATACCCAACAATTATCTATGCTCTTGATACACCTTCAAAGCCCCATCTTGCATCTGTTGTTGCAACTGTACAAGCTTTGAGAGTTCAAGGGATGCATTTCGAACCAGATTTGATGGATGGCAATGACAATCACAAAACACTTGTTATTCGCAGCGCATCAGGCGATAAGAGAGATTGCAAAAAAGAAGGAGCACTCTTTCTTGGTATTGCGTCGGCTGTTCGCCATGCAGTTGAAAGTTCTCTTCAGGGTGATGATTTGAATGATAAGGGAAAAGTCTTGCAGACAGCAACTTCCACTGCTTCCGCATTTCTTGATGATTTTTTTACCAAAAAAAAATCAAGCGAAGCATTTTTTAAATACTATTCCGGATTGAGGTGGAACAGTGACCAGGAATCATTTATTTACAACCTCTTTTGCGAAGGAGTAGAATATAGTGAAGAGATTGTCGCTACCTATTTATCCGCAGATTCTTTACGATGCCGACTGCTATCATCAATAGGTTATGATGAATACAAAACTCTAAAGGATCTAACACTTAATCAGCTTTTTGAAAAGTTTCCCCAACTTGATTACAAACAACTGCGTGATGGCGAATTTGCCAAATCAGAAAAAGGAAAACGTCTTACATCATTTTATGCACAGGAATGCGGTGAAATCCTTGCACAGCAGTATAAATATTCACGCCGAAGTGTAGATTCACAAGGCAATCTTATCCATCGTCCACTTATACCATTGTCACGACATCCTATTATCGAAGCGCTTATCTGTGAAGAGCTCGTTGCTGATGATCCGCAATCGCATAGTTCATTTGGTCCCCAAAAACCAACTGAGATTATCATTCATTCAGATAGCCAGCGAGCGCATACAGCGCTTGTTAATTTTCTCACTCGCCTCTTGGGTAGAGAAAAAATATCTCTGTTTTCTTCCGACGAACGCAGCGAGATTAACGAACGCTATGGAATAGTGAAGGATCTTACTCATGCCTATCGTGACGCGCAACGAAATCCAAACGGAAGAGAAGCTATTAAAAACGACCTAATTGAAGTTTTAAGAACATTTACTCATCCGGAATTTAGTGCAGCCTTAGCGCTTGATGATACGCGAGTAGTGCGTGGCCAGGAAATTGTGCGAGACATTGTTCAGCTTGGCATTACCTCTGGCGATCCTGATTTTGCCGGGTACTGTGAAGAAATCCTTATGAAATATTTAGAAGGAAAGCCGGAGAATACATGTGCTTTTGGTATTGATCAAGAAGTAATTCAAATGCTCTTGATAGATGCTCTTTTCCAGATTGATGAACATTCAGATTCCTTGCTTATCCAGCGGCTTGCTGCGCTTGCGTTTCAATCTCATCAAACGGGGACGATCTTTAAAGAGCTTGCTGCATTAGGGATAGAATCTAGTCAGATCCGCCATCGTCCCGAGGTGCTTTTAGCTGCAGACCGAAGGGCACATTCTTCAATGCTCCTCGAAGACAAAGAGGGGGACAGCGCTCGACAAGACTACGATCGTATTGTCGCACCTGCAACAGTTTTGGATAAGCGATTCCGCACTATGAGGAATGCATTTCTTATCCAGCTACTTAAAGATGCTGTTATTCGTAATGGTAAACAAGGTGATAGCGAACCGCAATCTAAAAGTGCTATGAAATTTGATGAAATTCACCGCCGGATACGGTTCATGGATTACTTTGCAACATCGGTACCCGATACATATTTTGATTTGGTACAGCTCGCAGAGGATTCATACGCATCAGATGAGCAAAAGAAAGGTATTGTCTGCTGCTTGGGTGAGAATTTTAATCACGTTGTTCCACGAGCAGCCTATCTCCTTATCCCTGTTCTTAAGGATATCTATCGGATTATCTTGGGTACTCCTGAGGCTATGAAGACACCCACATATGATCTAGCATCAGGTATGCATGCTGCCGTATCCATAGTGAATAAAAATAGTTCGATGTTTAAATCACTAACGCAAGATGACTTTGAATTGTTTGAAAAATATCGCGAAGCCCTTGCCCTAAAAGTTCAGCAGTTGGCAACAAACGCAGTATTACCAGAAAAAACTGGAAATACAGGCGCTGATCACGACCATATTCAGGATACCATGATGGCATTGGGAACTCTTACAAATTGTTTGAATGCAATTCGTAAATATTATGAGGAATATCAGCACTTTGAATCTGTAAAAGTGGAGCCACATGTATATTACCCATGGATACTCCAACAGATGCTGCCATTTTTTAGTGCACTTCAGTGGGAGGTAGGCCCTGGAAATAGGCCCAATAGACTACAACTTCAACTATACGAACTCATTACAAAATTTTTATCAGATAAAAAATTTGAAGAGGACGCTTATCCTGAAGGGTATGATTGCATAGGTGAGGGAGGGATGGATGAAATCTTAAAAAATCTCTATGAAATAATGGTTCCAAATCTTGATCTTCAACGCTCAAGCTCGGCTGTATGGCAGAAAGGGTTGCCTTTTCTTCACTCTGCTCTAAGTGCAATGCCAGAGCCACTTGTCGGACAGATTGTTGAAAAGCATAAAGATATCCCATTTGCACAATACGTTTTGAATATTCGTGAGAGCGACCGAAAGCACGATGAAAAATACGGCTAGTGACATAGTAGTACGATACGCTATACTTGAGGTACATTATTAACTTAAGTATATGAAACTCCTTATTACCGGTGGGTGCGGATTCATGGGATCCAATGCCATTCGATATTTTTTGCGTGCATATCCGGAATGCACCATTGTCAATCTGGATAAACTCACCTATTCAGGTAATCCTGAAAATCTTGCCGATATCGAGCAGGATTCGCGGTACCGTTTCGTGCAGGGCGATATTGCTGATGAGAATATCGTCAATACTATCGTGCAGGGGGGCGTAGATGCGATCTTAAACTACGCAGCGGAGACCCATGTTGATAGATCAATTCACGATCCAAAAGCATTTGTAGTTACGGATGTTATTGGCACCTACACTCTTCTTGAAGCGGCGCGGCACGCTGGCGTGAAGCGGTTTATTCAAGTATCAACTGATGAAGTATTTGGTTCAATTCAAGATGGGAAATTTACAGAAAAATCACCCTTTGAGCCGAATAGCCCCTATGCAGCTTCCAAGGCCGGAGCGGATCTGCTCTGTAGAGCATATGTGAAAACCTATGGCACACCTATTATCGTAACCCATTCTTGTAATTTCTACGGCCCCTACCAGTATCCTGAAAAAGTCATTCCATTGTTTATCACAAACCTGATTGAAGGTAAAAAAGTGCCTCTCTATGGCGATGGCAAAAATGTACGTGAGTGGAT
>JBBTRI010000004.1:0-5423 GCA_038065255.1 Patescibacteria group bacterium | reverse complement strand
GAGACCATGAATCCTGGTGGAAGCCCCTCAAATCAGGGGAGCACTATAAAGCTTATTACCAAAAGCAGTATTCAAAATAAAAAAAAGAGCCGCGTTGGGCTCATGAAAGATGTATGCCTTTTATTTCAGGCGTTCCTGCGAAATCTCTCCAGCGCCGCTTGCATCCCTGTGGTTGGAGCTCAGCTTCAATGAATGTGCGTTGAAGCATCCCACCCTTCTGCCCAACTCCCTGTCTGTCGAGCATATTTCGAATGTTATTGATATCGCAGTTTCGCGCTTCAAGCTCGTCGAGGATTTGGTCGAGCGTGAAATCCCCAAGCGTAATGATGACGTTTTCTTCCGAATCCCTCACAACCATTGGATGTAGGTTGATGACTAAATAGAGTCTCCGCATGCCATCGTGTTTGATAATCCTAACCATTTCATCGAGCGCCTTTTTCCAATCAGATACCCATTGCAGTGCATTATTGCAGAGTACCTGGTCGATAGATTGATCGGGGAACGTCAGTGCCATCATGTCACCTGTCACCGGTTCAACGCCTGCAATCTGTAGGCGCTTGAGCATTTCCTTGTTCCAGCGCGTCATGGCTTGCGCATAATCTACGCAATAGATTTTGAGATCGCGACTTGAGGTCGGTTGACTAAACAGCATCCTCATAAAAGCCTCGTAGAGACCGGGTCCCGCCCCCAGGCTCACCATAGTTTCCTTTTTCTTTGAAGGATTGAAGCGGATATATTTTGCGTAGGTATCAATAGTGATGCCATAGTTCGCAGGACTCTCGATCATTGCCCATTCTGCTGCCTGTCGATTCCAAAGTTTTCTGCACACTGCATCAGGGTCAGTAAGATCATCAACAGATATGATATGCTCACTATATTCATCACTCATTCTATCTGCCATACACATAGAATCAAATGCCGTGATAAGAAATTCAAGAAAGCTTCCTGCAATGCCTTTTTGAAGAAATGCTGAATCTTTATGAAGAATGAAATCTTGCCGAGAATGTGGCTGGTCACCAAAAGGAAAAACTAGATTTCCCATGTCAAGGTACACATGGTGCAATTCTATACATACGTATCGGAAAAGTCAAGATGAGACACCCTTTTTATTTGACACAAACGTTAAATCATGATAAACTCTTTTTCATATGAATACTATGCACAAAATCTCGGGTTATCAGAATTGCAATCCAGTCGCAGATTGGACGAGTTTCTTGTTGTCCTTCCGAGATGTTTTTTATAGAGAAAAGTAATCACATTCATATTTTTTTCACCATAAAAGGCGCCTCGGGAAGATAACCGAGGCGTTTTTCGTTTTTGGTTAGCCTTTCCACAATTGTACCTTGAACACTATGAGTAGACGAGTGATTGAAACAAAAGCAATCTTCTACACGCTATCTTTTCTCTCAATGTATGGCATGGGGTTTGTTGGCGCGACTTATGCAACATTCCTGACTTCCTATGGACTCGACCGGCTTGCCATGAATATTGTGAATGTCTTCTTTATGATCACGCTGTTCATGGGAGAATTGCCCACCGGTGCAATCGCCGATGTATTCGGCAGAAAAACTGCTTGCGTTCTTGCGTTCAGCATTCGAGCAACAGGCATGGTTATCTACGGCTTTTCCCATTCATTCTGGGCGTTTGTCCTTGCGGAAGTGATCGCAGGTATTGGACTGACATTCGAAAATGGTGCGCTACAAGCATGGGCAGTTGACCGACTAAAGCATTCGGGAGGACATGATGCAATTGATGTCATCTACCAGCGTAAGGCACAGATGAAATTACTTGGAGCTATGGCAGGCGGTATATGCGGCAGTCTCGTGAGTATGCATGGCCTATCACTCCCATGGTTTTGGGGAGCAGGCATTCTGTATTGCACCAGCATCTTAGTCTTTGTGGTTATGAAGGAAGAATACTTTGAGCCAAAGAAATACTCATGGACAGATGGCTTCAAAGCATTCAGAAATACCATCGTTGAGGGCTTGCATTTTGGCTTGAAGAGTCCTGTGATCCAATTCCTCTTCATTGCCAATGCGGTATTCCTCTTTGCTACACAGGCGCCAAATATGTTTTGGCAGCTGTATTTTAAGCCAGCAATCCATGCACAGTATCAGTACGGGTTCATTCACTTTACTGCGCTTGCGGCAATGTTTGCAGGTTCTACCTATGCTTTCCGAATTGCCAAGTGGATCGGCTGTGAACAGCGGGCGATTCTGGTGTCGTTTGTTTTTACGGGTATATGGCTTGGATTGGCAGGGCTTATCCCATTGATTGGCATAAGTTTGCCTGCATTCATCTTGCACGAGCTTGGGCGGGGTTTATTTGATCCTATTAAGGATAAATATCTCAATGCAAACATCCCATCAGAAAAACGCGCAACCCTCGACTCACTTCAGTCGACAACGAGGCATATCGGATCTATTACAGGACTATTGGTTAGCGGCATTATTGCAACGACAATGTCGGATGGTGCATCATGGATGATTTCAGGCATAGTGTTGATAGTTGGCGGACTTGCCGTCTATGTGCGCATCAGAGTGCGCGAAACAAATGGGACATCTTAGGTGATGTCCCTTTTTTTGACATTTAAATAAAAAAGTGATAGCATATTGCATGTTATGATATATATACCAGAATGATAGAGTGGCTACCAAACCTGGGTAGTCTTTTTTTATGAAGGGAGCATTATCCAAAGAATACGAATCATTGCCAAAAGTCGCGCTTGTTGGCAGAACCAACGTTGGCAAGTCAACGCTTTTTAATCGTTTAATCGGCGAACAAAAGGCAGTAGTTGCTCCTGTGCCCGGCACCACGCGTGATAGTAATTTTGGCATATGTACTTGGCGGGGTAGGCAGTTTGTTGTTGTAGACACGGGCGGCTATGATCCAAAGCCCAAAACAGATATTGATACACAGACCCAAAAACAGCTTGGCCGAATTATCAAGGATGCGGATATCGTATTGTTTGTGGTTGATGGACAAGAGGGAATTACCGTTGATGATAACCAGTTTTTGCGCAATCTACGAAAAGCCACGAAAAGGCCTATTATTGCTGTCGGCAATAAAGTCGACAAGATTTCTCAGGTTTCGGGTCTCTATGATCAGACATTCTTACGGCTTGGTTTAGGAGCACCTATTCCCGTATCTGCCGCCAGTGGATTGGGAGTTGGCGATTTATTGGATATTGTCATGGCACACTTTGTCCCGGAAGAAAAAGAACAAGAAGCGTCTGAGACGAAGCCGATTAAAATTGCAATTATCGGCAGGACAAATGTCGGCAAATCCTCATTGGTGAATGGAATGCTTGGCGAGGAGCGTGTGATCGTGAGTCCCATAGCGCATACAACTCGCGAACCTCAAGATACGCATATTGAGTATAAGGGCATACCATTGGTGATTGTCGACACGGTCGGCATGCGCAAAAAGGGAAAGGTACGTTCGATCATCGATCGCGAGGGTTTATTACGAAGTATTAAGAGCATAAAAAAAGCAGATGTTGTCATACTTATTTTGGATGCAAGCGTTACAGCGACTACTCAAGAAAGGAAATTATTGCAAATTGCAATCGATGTTGGCGCGGGCATCATGCTCATTATCAATAAGTGGGATCTTGTGGAAGATAAAAATCCAAAAACAATTCTATCGTACGAACGGTATTTCAGGGAAAAGTTTTCCTTTGTGCCATGGGCGCCGATGCTTTTCGTCTCTGCACTGGCGGAACAGCGGGTTTCCAAAATCCTCGATATGATACTTGCGATTCAAACTGAGAGAGAAAAACTTCTAGAGCAGAAAGATTGTACAGTGTTTCTCAAGCAAATGATCAAACGCCAGCCTCCGCAGATTCTTCGCAACAGAAAAAAGCCAGTCATATTCGGCTTCAAACAAACAGGCACGTGCCCGCCACGGTTTTGTTTGAGTGTGAATGAGCCGGATAGTTTTAGCTATGCCTATTTGCGTTTTTTGGAAAATCGACTCCGAGAGTTATTTGGGTTTGCAGGTACGGCTGTCGTTATTTATACTGAGCAGAGGAGGCGGCATGTATGAAATTTCTTTTTGGACTTGGAAATCCAGGCACGCAGTATAATGGTACTCGTCACAATGCCGGATTTGCGGTTGTGGACGCCGCCGTTGCGAAATGGCTCAATCATGAGGCCTTTACGCTTGTGGGAGCGGAGAAAAAGAAATCCTACGAATCTTGGGAGTTTCGATGCCATGGGATATCGTGCAAGGAATCTGAGCGGTTGTATTGCATTAAGCCACTTACCTACATGAATAAATCCGGGGATGTAGTCAGTGAATGGTTGCGCTATGCGCCTGGAGAGGTACAACCATCAACTGATCTCTGGGTTATCCACGATGAACTTGATATCCTTCTTGGAAAATTTAAAATCGATCAGAATAGTTCCTCGGCTGGGCATAATGGCGTACAGAGTATCATTGATGTGCTTGGCACTACGGCATTCGTGCGTTTTCGTATTGGCATACGGCTGGTTGAAGCTCAAAGAGAACCAACGGCAGATTTTGTTTTGAAGCCATTTACCCCCGCTGAACGGGGAGCGATGGAGGTGTGTATTCCACAGGTTATTGATGCGCTCGAAATATCGCTTACGGAAGGGATTAGTCGGGCGCAACAGAAATACCATCAAAAAGAAAAGTCTTCGGAACGCTCTTTGTCAGCGTGACTGCCCTATCGACGTGAGGAGGAGCACTTCGAGTGGGCCGTCGCTGACAAAGATCATGCCAAAGACTTAGGTACTTTTTACAACGCAATTATAGCATAAAATCGCCTTTTTGTCAAGAGGGGGCGGTTTAGTGCTATAATTATAATTAAAATAATCATCTCATATGAAACTACACTGGAAAAGAATCCTTCTCAAGCTTTCGGGTGAAGCTATGGGCGGCAAGGGCCAACTTGGGCTGGATATCGATGCGCTCAATTATATCGCTCGAGAAATTAAGTCTATCCACTCCCTAGGATGTAGAATAGGCATTGTCATTGGAGGAGGGAATTTCATCCGCGGACAGAAACTTGCGCAGATCGGCATCGATCGCACAACAGCAGATTACATGGGTATGCTTGGAACAGCGATCAATGCACTTGCGCTCCAGGATGTGCTCGAGCGTGCGGGTATGTATACGCGCGTCCTTTCGTCGCTTTCCATGATTCAGATTTCAGAGCCATTCATACGGCGTAAAGCACTGCGGCATTTGGAGAAGGGGAGAATTGTGATTTTTTCATGCGGTACGGGAAACCCCTATTTTTCCACTGATACCGCTGCTGCTCTGCGTGCATCAGAAATCAACGCCCAGGCCATCCTCAAGGCGACGAACGTGCGAGGGATTTTTCAGGAAGATCCAAAGCTGAATGCAAAGGCAAAATTCCTTCCGGAAATCGATGCGCTCAACATGCTTAAGAAGGG
>JBBTRI010000003.1:7047-60670 GCA_038065255.1 Patescibacteria group bacterium | reverse complement strand
TGGAGCGGGTAGAGGGAGTCGAACCCTCATCTGGTCCTTGGCAAGGACCCATAATAGCCGCTATACGATACCCGCAATATAAGTGATGAGTTTTAATAATGATACTGCTTGCCGTGCAGAATAGTCATCGCACGATAGAGCTGTTCTGCAAGCACTACTCTAGCAAGCTGATGAGGAAGCGTCAACTGGGATAAACTCAAACGCAGGGAAGCTTTTGCAAGAATAGCTGGAGAAAGCCCCAGGGGACCGCCGATAATAAACACTATCCTATCACCCATTTCACCAACCTGCTTAATGGCTTGTGCCAATCGCTCAGATGAGTATTGCGTACCTTCTCTGTCGAGCGCGACAACAAATGAATCGCGCGGAATCCTTTCCGCAATACGGCTCCCCTCAAGCCCAAGAACACGATTCTTCTCTGAAGGTTTTGCAAATGACTCTTCTTTTAATTCTATTATTTCCATACGCGAGAAAGGCCGCATGCGCTTGTTATATTCCTCGCATGCGGATTTCCATTGCTGCTCTTTGAGCTTTCCCACGACAATAAGCGTAATGCTATACATACTCTTTATCCTTTCTTTCCGAAATACTGCACAATAAGCCCTCCTGAAACAATAGCAAGCGCTGCGAGTGTTGCAAGTATATAATTGCCTTTTTTCTCTTGTTTTTCTGATTTTTCTGGCACTATGCCGAATAGCTCAGATTTGCGCTGTGCAGGAGTAATGCGTATATCTTCGGATGATCGTGGCAGGATTCTATATCCTGATGCTGTTTTATCGAGTATACCGGTAATATCTATGGTATCACCAACAATCGCTTCGGGTTTTTTTATCAGTGTTGTTTTGTATACATATGCTCGAAGTTCGTGCTCGGCACTCCCGATCCATACTGACGGCCACTGCATTCGCACAATACTGCCACCTACACGAGCAAGGGATCCCAAATTGCCATCCGTAATATCATTTATCTCAAGCTCTGATGCGAGTGCTTTCTCACCATGTCTTATAATGCTTATGTCCGCAGCATTCTTGAGTGTTATGAGGGTTTGTCCATTTGAGTGAGATACCTTCCCATTGCCTCGGATACGGTCACCTTCTTGCAATTTTTGGATGTTTTGAAACCCAAACCGTATGCGTACAAACGGATGGGCGCAATATGCAGTGTTCTTGCCCAATATTCCGGGAACAGCGGCAATAGTACATTCAATGCCCGGCTGTGTTTGTTTTTTTGTATCTGTTATTTTAGAAGGAACTTTTTTCTGCCCCGAAATATCATCTTCATTATCCCATTCATCATTCCGCTCATCATAGATACCATCAACATTATTTTCTACTCCCGGAGTTGCATGCTTTATCCAAAGCCAATCTCCTTTTGTCGTGCGCGCATAACTCATGCCCGATGGCGCGTCGTCAAAATCAATCGTATCAATTTCTTTCTCGGAAGGCGAGAGGAGGACAATACGGTCATACTCATTTGATTGGCTAAAGGGCAATTCTTTTTTCGAAACCACAAGCAGCGCCTGCGCATTAATCTTCGTACCCGGTACAAATACATAGCGCTTTGTGCTTTGTTCCGACAAGAGCATCCAACCGGAAATATCTGCCGATACCATGCCGATATTTTTGAGTTCAATGTATTCACTGCTATCAGAACCCTTGGGATTGGGCATAAGTTCATTCAAAACAATGGGGTAGACACCATCTTCTTGTATGAGCTGCTGTGGTTGCTCTTGTTTGAGAGCAGTAATGTTTTTTGATGCAGTAATTGATAAGCGTTTTTGTATCATTTCTTCATGCTCCTCATCTAGAGCTTTAGCTATAACCGTAACTAAGCCGCTCTGCAAAAAAACATGGGAAACATACAGGCCTTCTGCTTGTGTACCATCACCAAAATCCCATACAACGCGAAATGGATCATTATCAGGATCAAATGTATCGGTTGCATCAAAAACTGCTTTTTCTCCCTCAATAATATTTTTTGGCCACTCTATTGAGAGAGAGGGTGGTTGGTTTGGCGTGACAATAGCGTTTGTGGATCCCGGTGTCGCGCGAAGCGTCCACACATAACGTCCCTGCACATCGCGAGAATAGCTTAAGTTGTTTTTGGCATTGTCTGAATAACGCACCGAAAAATGCGCCTTCTGTGAACCCGGTTCATAGAGTTTTAGTGTTTCTCCTCCGATATTGTTTAATGCTATTCCAGAACTATCTCTGCCGATAACACCGTATTCTTTGGACTTAAGGATAATCTTACCTAATGTATTTTTGGAAAATATAAACTCTCGTTCATCTTCATCTACCAAACGCCAGCCAACTAGATTAATGTCTGTCGCACTATTGTTGTAAAGTTCAATAAATTCGTCTTTGGGGTCATGGGAAGATGGGTTTGGCAGAAGCTCTGAAATGATCACTGATAATTCTTGCCTTGATTGAACTTCCTTTGATGCCGGTTGTTCGGATTGAGTGTTTGGTTCTCGAGTAATTACATTTGCCGCTCCTCGAGTCGGTGTGGTTGTTATAATAAAATCATTGCTGTTCATGTGAGTATTGTACCCATCTGTTTTTCGCGCCAAGGAGTATGGGTTCACTGCGCGCAAAGCATTATCTCCCAGGATACCATCATCCCAACTTCCGTAGGAAACACTATCGATCACGTCTTTCTGCGAATCAAGAAGGGAGATTTTATCACCCAGATTTTTTTGCATTCCTCCCGATGTTTCTATGGCAAGATATTTTTGACTACCGCTTCCCTGGAGAATGCCTGCAAGTAAAATTGTTTTTCCTGAACCATTGGTAATACTCCATCCCGAAAGATCAATGGCCTGTGATGTCACGTTGTACAGTTCAATCCACTCTTTTTCTTCATCAGACGGATCAGAAACAAGCTCATTGATAACTACTGATCCCTTGCTTGGCTTTACTGAGGATTGCTGAGGTTGCGAGGGTTGTTGGCTTTGCAATGGTTGTGGCTGCTGTATATTTTCTTGTGCGAACGCCATTCCGATTGTGTTCCCTGTTGGATGCTCCTTCCAATTTGAAGCTGTATAGTTTGCTAATGTTGGATCAACTCGCTCTAAAGAGTGGTCAGATGCGCTGATGTAGGTAAATTGCTCAATGGTTGCACCGCTGGCGTTTTTTAATCCAATGATTTCTCCGCCTTCATTAAGCGTTGTCCATGAACTATCGATAAGTATGCCTTGGTACTGCGGGTAATCTGCCGCTGTGTTTACAGCACCATCCGCAATAACAGCATATACTTGCGGCTGTATGATAAGTCCTCCACGGAATGCCGCTAATCCATGATTTGTGTCGCCTTCAAAAAATTTCCAACCCGTCAGATCGACTGCGCTTGATCCTTTGTTATAGATTTCAATCCATTCGTGATCGGAAGATTCATACGCAGAAATTTCTGTAATCACAATATCCGAATCTGCTGCATAAAGTACATGGGGCATTAAAAAAGATGAAAGAAAAAAGAAGAAAAGAAAAAATTGTAAAACAATATTCATAAAAACGCATTAGGCACATAAAAGACAGTATATCACAAAAACACCTCCGCAGCGGGCGGAGGTGTTTTAATAAAACAACATTGCCTAAAACTATACCACTATTCCTGTTAGAATTTTTTGTTCGAGTGCGTCAAGAATGCCGCGCGCAGCGGTTAGATTTTTCTGCACTATCTTTTTGTCATTATCAGTAGGCAGTCCTTCAATACGTGCAATATGTTCCCTGCTGCGCTCAATAAACTTATTCGTTTGACTGATACTCGCATCAGTTTGAGTTTTTAACCATTCATTAAGTGCAGTATCAAATTTCGATACTGTAATGTTTTTTGCCGCAAAAGCCCCGGCGCCAATGCGCTCAAGAACGATTCCGCGAAGGTTATTGGGTTGAACAAGGAGATCTTCGCGACGTAATGCTTTTTGTGTTTTTGCTTCTACCGCCTCAGGTGTCCCACCATTTTCTGGCGGAGGTGGTGGTGGCAATAATTCTGGCATACTAGAAATACGTCGCAGTGATTCAAGCTTTACATCGCGAGGCTGTTTTGCCACAGGTTCATATGCAGTATATGCATCACGAATATATTGCCGCATTGTATCGCGCGTTTGCGCATCTGCATTGCGAAGCATTTCACCAAATCTTTCTGAAAAATCTTTGTACGTAAGTTTGGGGGGAATATTTTCCGCTCCTAAGCGCTCAAGAATAAGCCGAGCTAAGTCACTTGAATTAGCCGCATCACGGATTTCAGCTTGAGTCAATGGCGTAAAGCGTTCATTTCCTTCTGGACCAGAGGGCGCCGGTTCGGGACCGATTGGCTCTAGATATTGTGCACCTTCCTGAAGTGGCCCGATAGCTCTCTCGTATTGCTGTGTTGGAACAGGAGTAGGGGGTTCTTGTTCTCCTTCTCCAGCGCCTCCCTCACCCAAAGCACGCCTGCCGCCATAGATCCCTCGAGCACCCCCCTGTTCTTCGCTGTCAGTAGGAGGTGTTTCCGGTCGCTCGGCAATGCGCCGTTGCCCATAAATATCTCTTGCTTGTTCTGAAGGTGCTGTAGGCGCAGGCTCTGGGCCGATTGGATGTTCATACTGACGAGCATCTCGAGGTATTCGTTCTTCGTTCTCAGGGCGTGCCACAACACCATCCTCAATCCTCACATTCTCGCTCAACAATTCGCGGATGCGCGCGCGACTACCTTGAGCAAACGTACCGAATTCTCGAAATGTCTGCGCTGCCATACCAGCTGCCGCTACACCAAGCCCACCAAGTAGGTGTGAATATTCGGCTAAATTACCCGGAAAACCTGAGCCGACAAAAGCGCCTTCGCCAACTCCCGCCACAAGCCCATGCACTTCTCCAAAATTACCCATCAGGCTTTGTAGAGGGCTCATGACGGTATTGCCTGCCCAGCGAATACCATCAAATCGCGCTATCACAGAATGGGCTATACCATTCTTATCTAAGTCTTGAATGCCAAATGGAATACCCTGCAAGAGGCCTATGCCAAGTGTCGCGCCGGTACTTATGAATCCACGAACACGCTGATTACTTTTGCGAATATCTTCGTATTCACGATCGTTGCGTAAAATATCTTCTTCATTATCCTGCATGTCATGAACAAGTGTCATGGTGCGCTGCCGGAATTCTTCAGCATCAATCTCCCCCCGGTCAAAACGGTCGCGCAAATCCTGCCCAACCACCTCGAGGTTGCCGCGCATATTGCGCCCTGCTTCCATATCAAGGCGGCGTAAGCGTTCCTTGCCGCCAATCTGCGTTTGGATGCGCCCCGTATCAGGATCTCGCTCCCTTCTCATGCCTCCAAAATACTGAAACGCTTCGATCGCTCCGCTAATTGCCATTTTTTTACCCATCAATGCAAGCGCCGGGGAAAACGCAATACCGGGAGTTCCTGCCAGCATACCTGCACATGCCGCCATAGAAAGGCCTCCGACTACTTTTCCGGCAATTTTTACTGTTCGCCCCAAATCTGTTTCATGGAGCCATTGATTAAACCCTCGAAATGCACTCAACATTCCTCTGCCATAGCGGTTTTCCAGCACTTCCTGTTCCTTGGTGCGCATCTCTTGCAGCCCCCTCATTACGGCATCCATGTATTCCTTAGTTTCTGCAGCCTTCTGCGCATCTGAAAGTTCTGTGCTCGGCGGAGTAGCTGCGCGCGCTTCAAGTCTTCCCGGACGCTCCTGCGTAATACGACCTTCTTCTACACGATAACGCTCGGTAGCGGTTCGATCGACTTCGCGAGGTGCACGCACATCAGGCCGCGCTTGGGGTGGAGGCGGTGTTTCATATTCATTCGGTGCGCCTTTGATCGCGTTCCATATTCGTTCAAATGGATTTCTCCCTGCCATATATTTTTGAAATAGGGTTATTTAGAAGCCTTTACGCGGCCTTTGGCGCAAACATGGTAGCAAGCTGTACTTTGTAGAGCACTGTTTCTTCAGCGAGAAGCGTCATATAATCCGGCAGTTCCTTACCGGCAAGCATTTCATTCACTTTTTTCAAATCCTTCTTTTCGAGTCCTTTTTCAAGCTCTTTTTGCTCCTGAGGGTTAAAATTATCCAAAATGCGGGCAATGACACGATTGTAAATGGTATCCATGATGACCGTCATCATTTCTGCGCGGTCTTTGTCCGCTATATCCTTCAAACCGATGAGTTCAAAAATATCCCTATCGATAATTTCAGGTCCGAAGGGTAGCTGTGCCGGCAGTTGAAAGGTTGTTTGTTGCCCTTGAGTAGACTGTTGTTGGGCATTCTGTTGGGTTGCCATAATGATATCAAGATGAATAATGTTCGCTTGGTGTTGCGAATCTATACTAATTTTATCATATTTTTATTATTTTCACAAGGTTGTCGGATATTCGAGTTGTCTTTTGAATAAAAGATGGATACACTTGAAGTACTATGTTGTCCCCACGATTACAATTTTGTGGCGGCGCCGGAGGGGTAACCGGCGCATGCTACCTTCTCGAGCTTGGATCGGCAAGCGTTCTTGTAGACTGCGGCCTTTTTCAAGGAGGAAGGTTCGCGGAAGAAGAAAACCATAAGCCTTTTCCATTTGATCCTTCAAAAATTAATACGGTCTTTATCACTCATGCGCATGCGGACCATATCGGCAGACTGCCAAAGCTGTACAAAGAAGGTTTTAGAGGAACGATCATATCGACTCCGCCTACTCGGGACCTGGCGGAAGTCATGTCTCATGACGCGTATAAAGTCATGGGGCATGAATTGGAATACCAGCGTGGCGAACTGCTATACGGGAAAGAAGATGTCGAGGGAATGCTGAAGCTTTTTACACCGCATGAATACAATGCGCCTTTTTCCTTTGCACACGGGTGCACTGCCACACTGCGTGATTCAGCGCATGTTCTGGGTTCAGCAATGATTGAAATGGACTGCGACGGCACCAAAATCGTTTTTACCGGCGATCTTGGCAATTCCCCGTCACCACTTTTGAAAACCATTTATCCTATCGAGCATACCGACTACATGGTCATGGAATCTGTGTATGGTGACCGAATCCACGAACCGCATGAAGAACGGAAAAAAATCCTCGAACGAACAATTGAAGACGTGTATAGCCGAGGTGGAACCGTTATCATACCATCATTCGCCCTTGAACGAACCCAGGAAATCCTGTCTGAACTTGATGAACTGGTCGAACACAACCGAATTCCGCGCATACCCATTTTCCTCGACAGTCCGCTTGCGATTAATGCGACGAAAGTGTATGAAAAATACATGTCGTATTTCAACGAAACAGCGCGCCAAGAACTTTCCCATAACCACAATTTATTTGATTTTCCCGGCTTGAAGCTTACGGCTTCCCGTGAAGAATCACGCTCGATTAATAACGTTACAGGGCCCAAAATCATCATGGCAGGCAACCCTCATGGCGACGGCAGCCGCATTCTCTACCATTTCCAACGGTACCTTGATGATCCAAACTCTGCTATTGTATTCGTGGGATACGCGCGTGTCAGTAGTTTAGGCCGGCAGCTTGTGGATGGACAGCGAGAGGTCTCTATTATGGGTAAACGCATGCGGGTGCGCGCGCAGATTCGTAATATTGCCGGGTATTCAGCGCATGCCGATCAATCACAACTCAAAGAATTTGTCCGCCGGTTTCACAAGCCGATCAAAAATATTTTTGTTACCATGGGAGAGCCTGCGTCCTCGGAAAGCTTGCGCCGTGTGATTCGCGATGAACTGGGTATACAGGCAAGCGCACCTCTTCTTGGTGACACAGTTATTCTTAACGAAGAACAATAATTTTATTACGCTCATCATGCACGTCTATGCCCGATCAACAACTATCAAGTGAAGATATCATCAAACCGCTTGCACAAACGTATTTAAAATACAAAATTTGCGTATCCGGTTCGGCGGATACGACCTATTGCGGAGAAAAAGCCCTTGAATATGCTAAAGTCATCGGCACTGAAATTGTGAAACGCAACGGTGTACTTGTCACAGGCGCAACAACGGGCATACCCTACTGGGCAGCCATCGGCGCAAAAGAAGCGGGAGGTATTAGCATTGGCATCTCACCTGCCGGGTCTGAACTTGAGCATGTGAAAAAATATAAACTTCCCGTAGATTATTTCGATCTGATCATGTACACCGGGTTTGAGTATTCGGGACGCAATCTTCTTTTGGTACGTACCACGGATGCTGTGATTGAAATCTGCGGCCGCATCGGTACGCTTAATGAATTCACTATCGCATTCGAGGATCAGAAACCGATTGGCGTACTCGAAGGCTGCGGAGGCACATCGGAAATGATCCATGAAATCATCAAACAAGGACATCGCGGTTCAGGGAAAATCGTCTACGATACGGATCCGATCGCCCTTGTCGAGCGCCTCATTGAGCTTATCGACAAAGACAAAGTGGTTCCCATTTCAAAAGAAGACTATGCCCTGGCGAATAAAGCAGCGAAAAGAATAACGAAAAGGAAGGGGTAGGAGCTATAAGTATGAAAAAAATGTTGATTTACATCGGTGCGGACCATGCGGGATTTGAAAAAAAAGAAAAGCTTAAAGCCGCTTTGGAAAAGCTGCATTACAGCGTAGTTGACATGGGCGCAAAAGAAAAAAACGACTCGGATGATTATCCGATTATTGCAAAAAAAGTTGCATTGGCAATGAAAAAAAGCAAAGGCGCTCAAGGCATCCTTCTCTGTGGAAGCGGACAGGGAGTCTGCATTGCAGCAAATAGAATAAAAGGCATCCGTGCGGCAGTAGCGTGGAATCCGCAAAGCGCAGCCGCATCGCGCAACGACGATGATGCGAATATCCTTTGCTTGGGAGCGCGGTTTTTCACTTCTACACAATTACTCACTATAATACTTTGCTGGCTGAAGACTCCTTTTTCAAAACTCTCCCGCCACAAGCGCCGTATCCGCCTCATTGATACCTTTCCAGCGCGATAAAAGTAGAATCCTTGACAACAAACGCCTCCCTTGGCATTCCACCAAGAGAGGCGTTTATTTGCATTCAATTGTGGCAGTCCTCGGTTCGTTGCGCTATTGCTAGCACAACAGATCTCTAAACTGATACAAAGAGCGGTATGGTACTGAGGAGAGAGATTTGTGATACTACCCGGAGGCAGTATCAGTAATACCGTCCTACTCTTTGATTTAGATTCTTTCTTGTGGAAAGAGAAGACTGCCGCAGCTGCATGCAAAAGCTGCAACCTAACAATACTATCACGTTCAAGTTTCTGCTTCAATGTAACAATAAAACGACGAGAAATCTGTAGAGGGGTTCGAATAGCGCGATACAGAATATGCGTTATGCTTTTTGCATCGCTTTCGAGTCCGATGCGAATCGTGTTGGTTCCTCGCTCCTTATAAGGCCGTAGCCTCTATGGCGCGAAGAGATGCGATTCATCTCCCTCCTCTACATATTCCTCGCCGTTTTGACTGTGGCGAAGATTAACGAGACTGTTCAAGGTTTGTTAAGAGTTGCTCAGCTTGTGAAAGATCACCCTCAGATATGAGGTGTTCCGCTACATAGAGCTTGGTATGGGCATGCGTCTTAGTCCATGGCAGTAATGCCAGAAAACCTGCGCGTGCGCTGGCAAGATATGCATAGCTTACCGGGCCGCCAAGCGATACTTTCAACTCTTTGATGCGGTCAGTAATGGTTGCGGCTTCAGATGCGACGCCAGTTTCGGAAGCTTGTTCAACTGCTTCTGCGCTGCGAGATCGTAGTGACTCGCGTGCCTGTTCGATCTTATCTGTGCGTTCTGAACGCTCTGTTGCCTGAATGTTTTCTTGAGACCTGACAAACTCAGGGGTCTCAACGACATGTGCAAATACGCGCTTTTCAGCCCGTTTCCCCGGATCAAATGTGAGTTCAAATGCTTGTTCCATAACAATATCATTGAAGGATAAGGCCTCCTATTCCCATGTATAAGCATATGGTTATACTACGCTTATTGCTTGCAAGTATAGCACAAAAGAATGGTTTTGTCAAGTGGTAAGATGACGAAATCAACCTCATTGACAAAAACCCTCTTTTCTGCTAGGTTTCTATACGTAATGCCAGACATGAGTACCTTCACAACGCATATTTGTACATTATCGTTTTGCAAGCTCCGCCTTGAAGTAGACGGCGATACAATCCACATTCAATTCATTGAATTACCTGAAGAGCATTCAGGTGTGGCACTAACATCATTACTTACGCCTAGCGACGCAACCGATCTCGTTCACTTTGTTTTTCATCGCGAACGCTTGGGCGTGGATTTTGCATCACTCTTTTTTGAGTGGAAAGATACCATAGAATTGCGGCGTAAGTACTTCAATGTTGCCATCGTGCCGCAAACATGTCGAGCGAACTCTCCTACACTAGAGGGCCTACTGGGACATCTCCAAATTGTTTCGATGCGCTACCTCAAAATCATCGGATCGCATTGCAATTCGACCGATCGTGAGCTTCTTGCTTTTTTTGAGCTATTGGAAGAAGCAATCATTAAGCTCGCATGACCTCGCATGAGGTCTTTTTTTATTGCCGGTACGCTCCTTCCGCCCAACGTTCCTGTTTCTTACCTAGCGGCCCAGTAACACGCTTTGGAGCAACCGGAGGCGCAAGAAGAGAGTGAATCCTCGCTAAAATACCCTCAACGCGAGTCTCTAGAGTTTTAAGCTCTTCTTGTGAAATAACCTCGCTTGATCTCTCTGCCTGCAATTCAGGGTATATTTGGTTCAAAACGCTTTCTCCAAGTCCGGCAAGCTCCTGTTCAATTGCCTTGAGTTCAAATGTAGCCGCAACATCACCCCTTCTCGCTTCTTGGCGAGTTGTACCAAGTTGAACGCCAAGCTTTTCTTGTTTTCCGGATAATTCAGAAATCCATTGTTGCAATTTCTGCATCCGTTCCATTCGGAGTTGCGCAACCTGACGCAATTTCGCTTCTACCTCCCGAATAGTATCGCTGAAAAGCCTTAATGATTCATCTGAGTTATAAATATTAGCAATCTCTTGTATTGCCCGCTCCATGCGCGCCGCACGCCGCTTTGGGCCACCCTTAGCCCCTGCCGCCCGGTCAAGAGCATCCTCAACGCTTTCGTGGTCTTGTTCAATGCCCTTAGCAATGCGCTGTATAGGGTCCTTCAATGAACGAAGTGTCTTCACTTCAGCAACACCCATCCTATCAAGCTCGGGTCTGCATGTTTCCTCAATAGTAAGAAGCTCTGCGGGCTCTTTGAGTTCAATAGAAGGTTTCGGCATAGAGTATTAGTTACTTTGATTATTGAATAATTATAGCATAATTTTTTATCTTCTGCAAATCAGGGTATACTGAGATACACTATGCTTGTTCGCCATCCATTCCCTCCACACATACGAAAAAAAATCATTCCTGCAATTTTGGCGCATTCAAAAAAAGAATTTTTACATAAGCTTTTTTTAATTCAAAAATACTACCCGGCAAACAGGTTTCAGCTTGATGTTCTTGATGGAAAATTTATTCCCTATGAGGCATGGTGTTCTCTGTCTGAAATTAAAAAAATGAATCTGAAAGGCTTTGATGCACATCTGATGATTGCACATCCCCAACGATCGTTCAAAAAATGGAAAAACGCTGGCGCGGATAGAATCTTTTTTCACTATGAAGCCGTATCAAATCCACTACCGGTTCTGATGGAGTTAAAAAGACTTCGCATCAAAGCGGGGATTGCACTGAATCCGGAAACACCACCCGATATACTACCATTGCTTATACCCCTTCTTGATGCTATACTTCTCATGGGAGAACATCCCGGCTATGGCGGTCAACCATTCCGCAAAAGCATCTTAGGCAAGATTAAACACGTAAGAAAGCTAGCTCCAAAGATCCCTCTTATTATAGACGGCGGCGTCACCTCCCAAAGTGCCTCCCTTCTCTTGAAGGCAGGAGCAAACCAACTTGCATCGGGGCATACGGCACTCTCTCCATTTGAAAAACTATGAAAAAAATTTCAGTTATTATCCCTGCATTCAATGAAGAACGGTACATTCAAAAAACGCTTTCCGCGCTTCAACAACAAACATTTCCTCGCGAATTCGTAGAAATTATCGTAGTCAATAATGTGAGTACTGATCGAACGGAAGAATTTGCCCGCATGGGAGGGGCTGACATTGTCGTAGCTGAACCAACAAAAGGAACAAACCGCGCACGTCAAACAGGGCTCGAGCATGCAAGTGGAGATGTGATTGCATTTCTTGATGCGGATTGCATTCCTCCCCAATGGTGGCTCGAAAAAATCTACGAAAAACTACATCAGAACCGTGATTCATTCGTAGCACTCGCCGGCACGTACAAATTTGCCGAGGATATCACTGAGCCGCTCTATATCTATGAACAAATCTATACGTGGCTGGTGCTTCCAACGCTTAATTCCCTCATGGGCAAAGTATTTAAAAAAGGCGGGGTGATTATCGGCGGCAACTTTGCGGCATTCCGTGAGACATTTAATAAAATAAATGGTATCGATACGTCATTTACGTTTTTTGGCGATGATGCAAGTATTGCAAAAAATCTGGGAACGCTTGGTCTGGTAAACTTTGATCCAACGCTCTATGTCACCACATCCGCACGGCGTTTTGAACGCGAAGGGCTTGTCAAAACAAATTGGGAATACGCGAAAAACTATTTCAAAGTCATGTTGAGTTGATGTGCTCATCCACGATTCAAAAGTAAAACGCCTTGAGAAGATTGCGAATACGATCCGGCAGGATATTATTTTAATGCTTCTTGAAGCAGGATCGGGACACTCTGCAGGACCTTTAGGGATGGCGGACGTATTCACTGCGCTCTATTTTCATATCCTTCATCATAGACCAAAACAACCTGATTGGCCCAAGCGCGATCGACTTGTGCTTTCATGCGGACACATTTGTCCCGTACGTTATGCTGCAATGGCGCGTGCTGGCTATTTTTCCATCAAAACACTACAAACACTGCGTAAACTTGGTTCTCCCCTCCAAGGACATCCTGAACTCACCAAACTTCCCGGTGTCGAAAGCACCAGTGGCCCCCTGGGACAGGGGACGTCACTTGCTGTTGGCATGGCACTTGCAGCACGCATGGACAAAAAGGCGTATAGAGTGTACGGGATATTTTCCGACGGGGAACATGATGAAGGCCAAACATGGGAAGCAGTGTTGTTTGCCGGCAAAAACAAATTATCCAATTTCACTGCTATTGTCGACAGAAATAACATTCAAATAGATGGCGTAACAGAAGATATTATGCCGCTTGAACCACTGGCAGACAAATACAAAGCATTCAATTGGCATGTACTTGAAATTGATGGCAATAATATTCGAGAAATAGTTGATGCATGTGAACAAGCAAAGCGCATTACAGAAAAACCGACAGTCATCATCGCGCATACCATTCCCGGACGCGGTGTTGATTTTATGGAAAAGGATTACCGCTGGCATGGCATACCGCCAAACAAAGAACAGGCGACGGTCGCCCTCAAAGAACTGCGGTCATTGCGCGGAAGGATTATCAGTGAACATGAGTAATATATATGGTCAACAAGGCTCTATTATTAAATACCAATCTTTTCTCTAAAGATGTCGAACAGATTCCAACGCGCAATGGCTATGGGGATACTCTTCTTGAGCTTGGGAAAACAAATCCTAATGTGGTAGTGCTCACAGGCGATCTGGCAGAATCAACGCGTGTGCTGGAGTTTGCAAAACGCTATCCAGAACGTTTTGTTGAATGTGGTGTTGCAGAACAAAATATGACAGGTATTGCGGCTGGATTGGCTTTATCAGGGAAAATCCCCTTTATCTCAAGCTATGCGGTCTTTTCGCCTGGTAGAAGCTGGGATCAGGTGCGCGTGAGCGTTGCAATCAATAGAGCAAATGTTAAAATCGCCGGAGCTCACTCGGGCATTTCGGTGGGTCCGGATGGCGCAACTCACCAAGCATTAGAAGACATCGCCATTATGCGCGTCCTACCAAATATGATTGTTATTGTTCCGTGCGATTATGAAGAAACTCGAAAAGCAACGCTTGCGGCGGCGGCATTTCAAGGGCCTGTCTATTTCCGATTTGCGCGAGAAAAAACTCCTGTTATCACAACAACAAAAACTCCTTTTACAATCGGAAAAGCGGAACTATTTCGCAAAGGAAGGGATGTGAGTATTATTGCCTGCGGACCGCTGGTGTATCAATCACTTGTGGCTGCTCAAGAATTATCTCTGCAAGGTATCGATTGCGAAGTCATCAATAACCACACCATTAAACCGCTTGATGAAAAGACGCTAATGGCTTCCGTGCGCAAAACACAATGTGCCGTCACCGTCGAAGAACATCAAACGGTTGCCGGCGCAGGAAGTGCCGCGTGTGAGCTATTCTCTCAAAAGTATCCTATTCCTATAGAAATGATTGGCATGCCAAACACATTTGGCGAATCAGGACAGCCACATGAACTGCTTGAGAAATATGGGATGTCGGTCAAAGCAATCAAAGCGGCAGTAAGGAAGGTGCTAAGACGAGAGAAAATGGTATAAAATAAAAAGATAATGGTTGACGTAAATGTCACTATTTTCATTTCGTCTACCATATGCTATTATTGTTAGATGAGGAAAAGGAAATGGACAAAAGAACAGCTTTATGATGCAGTTATTCGATCTCGTAGCTATCGTCAAGTACTAACAGCGCTTGAATTGAGAGAGGCAGGAGGTAACTATTCTCAAGTTAAAAAATATATAAGTGAATACGGTATTAATATTAAGCATTTTACTGGGAAGTTATGGAGCAAAGGCCTTCATGGAATAAATAGACCTCAAATACCACTTGAACAAATTTTAGTAAAAGGTAGTCTATATCAGAGCTTTAAACTAAAAAAACGCCTCTTTAAAGAGGGTCTTAAAGTGCCTAAATGCGAAGAATGTGGCTGGGCTAATATTTCTAAAGATGGGAGGGTTCCTCTAGAATTAGACCACATCAATGGAAATAGAATTGATAACAGGTTCGAGAATTTAAGGATTTTGTGTCCAAATTGCCACAGTCTTAAGCCAACTCACAGAGGAAGAAATTGTAAAAAATACACGTCAAATTAATAGATGAGCTCGGGTGGAGAAATTGGTAAACTCACAACACTTAAAATGTTGCGCCGCAAGGCTTGCGGGTTCGAGTCCCGCCCCGAGCACCACAAACGAACTTTTTTTCAAAATCGTAATCACTAGCGTTCCCCGCGCGCTATCGTTCGATTTAAGGATTCTGGTCGCGGGTCGTGATGTTTGGGTTTACTTTTCCAAGCATTATCGCGCTTTTGATTTACATTTGGCTCGCGCCAAAAATCAGCGAAAAAATGCCCTATGATTATATGGTTCCACAAGACAGATACGCGGCTGGACCGTAAGTGTGCGGCATACAGCCCTGAAATGCGCCCCAAATATATTCGGACAACGTTTTAAATGTAACCAATTAGCTAAGGCAGACCGGAAGGTACTGATTGTCTAAAAAATGGGTACTTGATATCTCCTCTTCTTTATTCATTGAGATTAGTATATCCTGTCTCGTCTTTTTTATCGAGCTTTGAAGAAAGAAGAACAAACGTCTTTGATCGCTGATCATATTCAAACACCTCCTCAATATACGCATGTTCGCATGCCATACATTCATCGCCGTACTGCTCCCCGCGTACAATAATCTCGGGGATATGATTTCCGTTCTGATCGGAAAAAATAACATCTGCCCGAAGATAGTTGCGCTCGAATGCGTAAAGTAAGTGAAGCGCGTCTCTATCATATTGAAATATATATGCCTGAATATCTTGCCTTCCTCCGGTCGCGTACACAATAATCTCCGGAATTGTGTCGCCGGTCAGATCAACTGCGTGCGGAGTGCCGCCGATATAGGGTCGATCAATTTTTTGCTCACTATACTTCAACATCGATCCGCCTTGATCAACGATCATGATTCTAAGATATGCGTGGTTTAAGGGATCGTCAAGCATAACGATCAATTCATTAACCCGATCGTTATCAAAATCTCCGAGAATGGAGGTAGCGGGGGTTACGATATCAAATTGACTCATCGCTGACAAAAAATTCTTCATATTCTTCGATGCTGAAATAATATCCGTGAGATAAGAAGGAAAAATAAGATCCCAAAAGCATTCTTGTTCGTATTTTTTGCAGAGGGTGTACGGTTCCTGAAAAAAATCGCTGTAATAATAATGATCTTGCCGCTCGTAACTTACGAGCATGTCTTTTATCATGCCGTTGACGATATTCTCAATATCGACAGAACGCATATCGTTTGATTCCTGCAGATTGCCGACCTCCTTTCGTAGCGCAGCATCGCCGGGCTGTCGTAAAACAGCGCCAGCGCTGAACGCCGCAATGGCTACCAGGGGAAGGAACAACGTAAGAAATAAAAAAAGCTGAATCGGATGTTTCGTACTCTGCCGGTCAACACTTCGCTGATATGTGTCGTATACCTTTTCACTGTACGCTGGGTCTCCGCCGCCGTTGTAACGCGCTATTGCCTCTTTCCATGGTCTCCAAAAACGTGTCTTTTCATGGGTAATGCCTTGAGCAATATGATAGAGCCATCGGATACCCCACCGGATACTTTCTGCTGGCGAAGCGCCGTTTGCCTTTCCTCCATAGTTGACAACTGCGAACTTTCCCTTCTTCCACTCTTTCTCTTGCGCTAAAATACCTTTTTTACTGAGCCACCCGTCATTATTTAATGTGTGAATTGCCGGATTTCTTGGGTCGGCGACTTGCATCACGTCGGGATATGATGGATAGTCCGCTGCTTCGTAATACCCCATCTTGCTTTCTACATAGACCATCGCTTTCACAAGGTTTGGATGGAGGAATTCGGGAGGGGGATACGCATCGTTGAATTCCTTGTTCCATGTATTGACCGCATCAAGAATGTCGCTATCGAAACGATTATAATCGTGCGTGCCGTCTGGTCCGCGATAGGTATATCTTTGGACATCTTTTTTGCTGTAAATAATCATTTGTTTTTTTATACCAATCCGCAAAGCGGTGATCTTCGGTGCGCCGTCAGCATGAATATCAATGCGCGATACGAGCGCATGATCAGAAAACTCCTTTTGAAAAATCTTTTCGGCACCTTTCAGTATCTTTCCGCACCAATACCAATCCTTGTGCGCCGTGCGATCCGTGTTTTTTTCTAGAGTACCGTCAATCACAAGTTTTAGATCGTCATCATCATCATTTGCTTTTTCGGCTCTGGCAGCTATTGAAAGTGATGAAAATGCCGCTGTCGTATGCCCAAGAAAAAGAAGCCAGGGTGTACGATCTCGCTTCTCTGCCTTCAATGTTGTAAGTTCAAAAAACTGCTGATCAAGGGAAAAGATGGTAATATGATCAAGTAGCGGCTTGCTATGGGTAGTAAAAGATAATGAATGCGCGATCGCTTCAAAGTACATGACGACATATACAGTAAGCGTATTTCCCTTCAGCACGTTGCCGTTCCAAAGATCGTCAGCTCGCAATTTTTTCTTTTGTGGGGCTACTTCTTGATCATCAATACGGATAGTCAGACTGTCTTTTTTAAAAAACTTGCGCAGATCAAACGTATTCTGCCACCAACTCTTTGCGGATGCCGTTATTTCAATCACATAAAGACCCTCATGATCAACGGTGAAATGTTCCTCCATTGATGGAGTGACGATATCGTTTATTTTTTTTTGATAAATCGCTCTCATAATCATCGCTCTTTTTCAAAAAAGAAATGCCACTGTTTAAAAAAGTTCAGCGGGGAATAGGTGAATATCAATACCTCTATTTTATATTAAAATTTGAAGTTTTCAATACCAAATTAAAGTTGTCAAGAATACTAGGAATGACCGCAAAAAAGTGGTATACTTACAAAAGCTAGTTATTAGCAACCACTCTTCTATGACCAATACGACCAAAGATACGCTTTCTCTTACTCTGCAGATGGTTCTCTTTATCCTCCTTGTTCCCGTGCTCTATGCTACGGGGCTTAATTTTGATCGAGCCTTCGGTTGGGACATGGACACACCACTCCTCTTCCGAATATTGACGGTAGTGATTATTATCAGTGGCGCGGTGCTCTTTATGTGGACACTCCGAAGTCTTTTCATGGCAGGGCATCATATTCCCTCTTCGGATAATCCTGCACCGAAACTGGTTGTCACAGGACCCTTTCACTTTGTGCGCAACCCTCATGCGCTTGCCATTGGTATATGGCTTTTTGGATTTTCACTTTTTTTCAGCTCTGTTGGTTTCATGCTTACAACCTTTGTACTATTTGCTCTCATTCTGTATGTCATGAAGTTTGGTGAAGAAAAAGAACTTGAAGAACGTTTTGGCAAAGAATATTCCGAATACAAACAAAAAACACCGTTTATTATCCCACGCATTTCACAAAAATAAAACCACATACCAGCGCCATATAAAAGAATGCCTTGTTAAAAGGGCATTCTTTTATATACGCATTTTTTTAATCTGCAACGGAGAAAACCTCTTCAATAGAAGTAGTACCTGCCAACACTCTTAGCAATCCATCTTGGACCATCGTGATCATTCCATTTGCAACCGCTACCTCTTGAAGTTTATATTCTGAGACTGAACCCGAAAGAATAATTTCTTCGATTTCTTTTGTCATCGGCAATACTTCGTAAATACCTAAGCGCCCCTTATACCCAATGCCATGGCAGTCATTACAGCC
Source organism: Patescibacteria group bacterium (assembly GCA_038065255.1). Lineage (NCBI taxonomy): Bacteria > Patescibacteria group bacterium. The sequence goes on along the minus strand of JBBTRI010000003.1, from coordinate 41,959 downwards.
CTTGGACGCATAAAACTTAGCGTTCGAAAGATCCGCTACAATACCGCTTGTTGGCGAAATGGCGCCAAGTAGCTGCTTAATTCGATCAAGCGTTTCGGTGTCCGGTTGTTGTTCAATTTTGCATGCCTGGCAGAGCTTTCTGATAAGGCGTTGCCCGATCATTGCATTCAGGGCGGGAGCAAGAAGAAAACCTTTCGCTCCCATGGCTATAAACCGTGGTATAGCGCCGGCAGCGCTATTAGTATGAATGGTTGAAAGCACCATGTGTCCCGTAAGCGCGGCATTAATGGCTATTTCTGCAGTTTCCAAATCACGAATTTCGCCAACCATGACAATGTCGGGGTCTTGGCGCAAAATAGCCCGCAAGCCGCCAGCAAATGTGTATCCCTTCTCCGTATCAATTTGGCTTTGACTGATGCCGCCAAGCTTGTATTCAACGGGGTCTTCAAGAGTAATAATTTTCAATTCCGGCGAATTAAGATAGTTCAAAATAGCATACAGCGTTGTTGTTTTGCCGGAACCTGTGGGGCCGGTCGTAATAACCATACCGTTCGGCTTATCGATTTCTTTTTTGAGCTGCTTATGCGCATATTCGGATAGGCCAAGCTGTTCAAAACCAAGGCCTGCGGAAGATGATCGAAGTAAGCGCATGACAACACTTTCGCCATAACTCGTAGGAAGCGTTGAAACACGAACATCAACCTTGTCATCCTTCAAAAAAATGGTAAATCGCCCATCTTGAGGCCTATCACTAACATTAATCTTTAAGCCTGAAAGCAGCTTCACTCGCGCAATAAGCTTGGCCCATACACCATGGGGAAGAAGTGCGATATCGTGCAGAATACCATCAATGCGCAATCGCGCTTTGACGTCTTTTTCTTCTGCTTCAATATGGATGTCTGATGATTTGGTATGAAATGCTACAGCTACAACAATTGTTATAATTTCCGACATGCTTGCTTTTGCAAGAAGATCGTTAAGCTTGCGAATATCCGAATATTCATCTCCGGCGTATTTACTGAGGTCTTCCTGGGTAATCTGCACACCGGCAACATGGGGTTTGATTTTAGGAATCTGCGCATAGAGCTTCATAACAGAATCAAAACTTGCCTGCGACATAAGAAAAAGTTCGACCTTACGATGCTGCACTTCGCTGAATGTCTGAATAAACTCCTTAAGGCCTTCTGCGGCAGGGTCGATTGTTGCAAGTTTTACACCATCTGCAGATTCCAAAAAACATACCAGAAAAAACTTTTTTGCGTCTTCTTCTGAGATTAATTCCATGCTGCTTGGCGGCACGGGCTTGCCATATAAATTAATATATGGCACGCCAAGTGCGAATGCCTGCATCTGTACTTGGCGTTCTTTCTCCTTGAGCGCTATTTCTCCCATTTTCTGCGTGAAAGACTCACCAGATTTTTTTGATGTAATCGTAAGATCGTTCTTGTGTGAATCGTCTGTCATACTGAACAAAAACCACCCCGGTAAAGGAGTGGCTTGTTTAAATACGTTATTCTACTATCGGCGCTTTATCAGATCCGACAGCTTGCTCAAATTCCTCTCGTTCAAGAGTCTCCTTTTCTAATAGTAATACTACTATATTTTCCATTTTTTCTCTAGAGGAGCTAATTATATCTTCGGCTTGTTTTCTGGCGGCTTCAATAAATCTCGATATTTCTTGGTCAATAAGCTCTGCTGTTTTATCGCTATAATCCCTGTGCTCTGTAAGTTCCTTGCCAAGGAAAATAAGGTCATCCCGTTCGCCAAATGTGCGCTGTCCCAGCTGCTCACTCATGCCATATTCCGTCACAAGCTTTCGTGCCAATCGAGTTGCTTTCTTCAAATCACTACTTGCTCCCGTAGTTACGTCGCCAAAGAAGATATGCTCTGCCATGTATCCGCCAAGAAGTACTGCCAATTCGCTGGTAAATTCTGTTTTTGTCTTAAAGTGCTTGTCTTCAGTAGGCATATTAAGCGTATAACCGGCCGCTTGCCCGCGAGAAATAATCGATACCTTTTGTACTGGCGGCGCACTTGGCAATGTATGGGAAACAAGCGCATGCCCCGCCTCATGATAGGCGGTAATCTTTTTTTCCTTTTCAGACATCATATGGCTTTTGCGCTCGGGACCCAGAAGTACCTTTTCAATACTGATAAGAATATCCTCAAGCGTTAATTCCTTCCTGTTTTGGCGCGCTACGAGAATGGCTGCTTCATTCAGAAGATTCGACAGATCTGCTCCGGAAAATCCCGGTGTTCGCTCAGCGACCCTGCGAAGTGAAACACCTTCCGCCAAAGGCTTATTGCTCGCGTGCACTACTAATATTTCCTCGCGCTCGCTAATATTAGGCAAGTCAATAACCACACGCCTATCAAAGCGTCCGGGGCGTAGCAATGCAGGATCGAGAACGTCCGGCCTGTTTGTTGCCGCAATCACGATAACATTTGCGTTCGGCTCAAATCCATCTAGCTCTACAAGAATTTGATTGAGTGTCTGCTCGCGTTCATCATGAGACCCTCCCAAGCCGGAACCGCGTTGTCGGCCGACGGCATCTATTTCATCGATGAAAATAATACTTGGCGCAGCTTTTTTTGCCTGAGCAAACAAGTCTCTCACGCGGCTTGCACCCACACCAACGAACATTTCTATAAATTCAGAGCCGGAAACATGAAAGAAGGGGGCTTCAGCTTCACCGGCAACTGCTTTTGCAAGCAATGTTTTGCCGGTTCCCGGCGCACCCACAAGCATAACCCCTTTTGGAATTCGCGCACCAAGATCTGTGAACTTTTTTGGATCCTTCAGAAATTCAATGATTTCCTGCAGCTCTTCTTTTGATTCTTTCGCGCCGGCAAAGTCCTTGAATGTGATGGTATTTTTTTGGTTTTTCGTGTCAAACCGCCGCGCCCTACTCGATCCAAACGTCATCGCGCGATTATTTGCGCCCTGCACTTGGCGCACCATTATATAGATGAAAAATGCGAGTATTGCAAATGGGAGCACAAATGTAACAAATGCATTGAACCAAAAGAGACTTGCCTGATCCTTCACTTCGACTGTTACTTTTTTTAACTTCTCGGTATCGACATTATAATTTTTGAGAAGCGTGCTAAGTGATTCGCTCGGCTCTTTGTGGAGAATTTCCCGCTTGGCATCCTTATTGAGGGTGATATGGATTGTGTCGCCTTCAATGATAATTTCTTTTATCTCTTCTTGTTGAATTTGCCGAACCATCGTTTCGATACCGATTTTTTCTTCTTTTTTGATCGAGCGCGATGAGTACAAGCTCAAAAAACTCCCTACTACAAAGATAGCAAGAAGAAATACAACAATATTTTTTACAATTCCCTTCATAACTCGTAATCCTTTTTACCAAATTATTCAGCGGGAGCACTTGTAGCATCTTCCTGTGCCGCCTCTGATGGTTGGGGATCAGCTTGTTCGATTTCGGATGCTTCTTTTTTGGCAACCTTCTCCTGTACAGGCTTAAGACTTAACCCAAGGCGGTGCTCCTGAGGATCGATTGAAATAATAGTAAATTCTATATTATCACCAGGCTTTGCAATACTCATTGGGTCAACGGGGCCTTTTGCAGAGAGTTCAGATGAATGTGCGAGTCCATGAATTTGCGGATCAAGCTCGACAAATAAACCGAATGGATTTACTTTAAGAACTTTACCCATTACTTTCTGGCCGATTGCATAGCGATCTTTTACGCGCATCCAAGGATCTTCGATAAGGCGCTTCATGGAAAGAAAAATCTTTGATCGTTCAATTTTAATAATCTGCGCTTTGATCTTTTGTCCCGAGTGCACAATATCTCTCGGGTCATCAATGCGCTGCCATGCAAGCTCTGAGATATGGATCAACCCCTCCAGTCCCTGACCGAATTGCACAAATGCGCCGAATTCTGTGATAACCGACACTGTTCCTTCGATAACATCGCCAACATTATAACTTCCCAATAAATCTTTCTGCTGTTCTTCCCATGCTGCTTTTTCTGAAACAATGAGCTTATCTTCTTCTTCGCCTACATCTATAATTTTTGCATCAAATAACTCTCCGATATATGATTTAAGCCGATCAAGAATTTTATTTTTATCGCCACCCTGTATGCGGGGATAATGTTCTGGAGAAAGCTGCGAAACAGGCATGAATCCTGATACATTGCCGCATGCAACGAGCAATCCTCCTTTATTTGCTTCAATAATTTTTACTTGAGTAATCGTACCAGCATCCATGAGCACGCGAAGCTTATCCCATGCCTTCTTATGTCCTGCTGAACGAAATGATAATTCAATTAACCCCTTTTCATTTTCAAGATCAATGACTGTTGCCGATACTTCGTCACCGGATCTGAGTGAAGAATACTCACCCGATTCATCAACAAGTTCAAATCCGCGTGCAACACCCGTTGCAACGCCCTGTAAATCTACAAGTACCTCATTTTTGGCAACACTTAAAACAGTACCTGTGACAAGATCGCCTTCTTTGGGGAGTTTTGCACTATGAGTCTCGAGAAGCTCTTTAAAACCACCTGCTTCTTTAGTTGCTGTAGTTGCTGTTTGAACCTGTACGTCCCGTACTGGAAGTTGAATATCCATATATTATGAATGAAATTAACTGCCTGCGAACTCTTCGCATGCAGTTCTTTTCTTCGTTAAAGAGAAGAAAAAAACGAGTAAAAGTTAGTTCCTCTTACGATATACTAATCCAATCTCAAAGTCAAGCCTATTTCGTCGTAAACATGACAATAAGCAAGGCGACAATATTAAGTATCTTAATCATTGGGTTAATTGCCGGGCCAGCCGTGTCCTTATAGGGGTCACCAACAGTATCGCCGGTAACAGCTGCCTGATGAGCAAAGGAACCTTTGCCGCCATAGGCGCCATCTTCAATATATTTTTTTGCATTGTCCCATGCACCCCCACCCGATGTCATAGAAAGAGCAACAAATACTCCTGTTACGATTGAGCCCACCAGCATGCCTCCAAGCCCCTCGGCGCCAATAAGAAACCATACAGCCAATGGTGCGAGTATGGGAATAAGTGCGGGTGCGATCATTTTCTGTAATGCCGTTTTTGTGACGATATCTACGGCGCGGCTGTAGTCCGGCAAAGCAGTGCCTTCCATAATTCCTTTGATCGTGCGGAATTGCCGGCGCACCTCTTCCACTACTTTTTGAGCTGCAGCACCTACTGCTTCCATTGAAAGCGCTGCAAAATAATAGGGCAGCAAACCTCCGATAAATAAACCGATAAGCACCCTATGATCGTCAATCAAGAATTGTGTAGCCCCGCCAAGACTATGCGTATAATCAGCAAAAAGCACAAGTGCTGCCAGAGCAGCTGATCCGATCGCATACCCCTTAGTAACCGCCTTCGTTGTATTGCCTACAGCATCAAGCGGATCGGTAACTTCACGCACCTCTTTTGGTAAGCCGGCCATTTCGGCAATACCGCCTGCATTATCGGTGATTGGACCATACGAATCAATTGCTACAATAATACCTGCCATGGAAAGCATCGCCATTGCCGCAATAGCAATACCGTAAAGCCCTCCAAGTGTAAATGCCGCATAGATTGCTACACATATCACAATAACCGGTGCAGCAGTCGCTTTCATGGAAACTGCAAGTCCGGCAATAATATTTGTTGCATGCCCTGCTTGAGAGCTTTGTGCAATCAGTTTGACCGGGGCAAAGCTTTGTGATGTATAATATTCGGTGATCGCGACAAAAAGCCCGGTAACAACAAGTCCAATCAGTGCGCAGAAATAAATATTCAGCGGTGAATAAATGCCATTCCCTTCAAGAAGTTTGAGTGTTACGGGATACAGCAGCACTGCTGCGAGTAATCCGGTCACAATCAAGCCCTTGTAGAGGGCTCCCATAATATTCTTTGACGATCCAAGTTTGATAAAAAAACTGCCGACGAACGAAGCAATAATTGCTATACCGCCAATAACAAGCGGAAATACAATTGCGTTATCAAACCGATAAAAAATATACGAGCCTAATAGCATAGTCGCAACAGCAGTCACGGCATAGGTTTCAAACAAATCAGCTGCCATACCCGCGCAGTCGCCGACGTTATCACCGACGTTATCAGCAATCACTGCCGGGTTTCGTGGATCGTCTTCTGGAATGCCGGCTTCTACTTTACCGACAAGATCAGCTCCCACATCAGCGGCCTTGGTAAAAATACCTCCGCCTAAGCGAGCGAAGACCGAGATAAGACTGCCACCAAAACCAAGCCCGATAAGCGCACTAATATCTTTTGTTACAGCATAGAATGCCGCAACACCAATAAGTCCCAAGCCTGCAACAAGCATTCCTGTTACCATGCCCCCTTTGACAGCTACATCAAGTGCTGCAGCCAAACCTTTTTTGGCAGCTTCTGCCGTGCGGACATTCGCCTGTACAGAAATAGTCATGCCGATATATCCTGCGGCACCAGACAACAACGCCCCAACCAAAAAACCAATAGCAAGCGTAGAGCCAAGTGTAAACCATAACAAAAGGCCAACAATACATGCTACAATGGCAATAGTACGGTATTGCCGATTTAAATAAGCTGAAGCGCCCTGCTGAATGGCGCGAGCAATTGATTGCATTTTTTCATCTCCTGCCGGACGTTTTAACACCCATGAAATGAGAAATGCTCCATAAACAATGGCAAGGACACCCATGCCAATTGAAAAATATAATGCTTGTTGCATATGTAATTTTTATGAATTATTCTTTGTTGGATTCTTCCGGTATTTGCTCTTCTGCCTGAGGTGCGCTCTCTTCTGACTCAATAACTTCTCCCCGATCCGTCTCTCCTCTCACTTCAATATTCCAACCGGTCAACTGCGATGCCAAGCGAACATTCTGTCCGCCCTTGCCAATTGCAAGTGAAAGCTGGTCATCTTTTACCAATACGCGAGCAACATTTCCTGCTTCATTAAGGGTAATGGATGATACTTTTGCTGGTGAAAGCGCGTTGGAAATATAGAGCGAAGGGTCTTCATCATAGAGAATGACATCTACTTTCTCGCCGCCGAGTTCCGAGATGATCGTCTGAATGCGGCTGCCTCTCTGGCCAATGCATGAGCCGATTGGATCGATAGTTTCTTGATGAGAATGCACAGCCACCTTTGATCGCTGCCCTGCCTCACGGCTAATGCCCTTGATTTCAATTGCTCCATTGCTAATCTCCGGTATTTCCGATTCAAACACCGACCGTACCATGCCTGGATGGGTGCGAGAAAGAATAATTTCAGGACCTTTTGAGGTTTTTTCTACGGATACAACATACACCTTAATACGATCTCCTTGATAATATCGCTCACGAGGATTTTGCTCCACATTCGGCAAGATAGCAGTAACCTTCCCCATATCCACAAGGACTCTATGCTCCTCTTTTCGCTGCACCGTACCAATAATAATAGTGCCTTCCTTATCTTTAAAACTTTGAAATAAATTACTTCTCTCAGATTCTAGAATTTTTTGAATGAGCACCTGCTTTGCCGTTTGTGCCGCCATACGGCCAAACTCGGCTGATGTTTCGAGTTTTGTTTTGATTTCATCTCCTATCTCGGCATCCGACTTCAACGACTCTCGAGCAGATGTAATGCCAATATCTGTTTTTGGATTAAAACGAGGCTTTAGCTCTTCACCTTCCGCAGGTTCCTGGGGTGCTTCATCTTTTTCGATTGGCTGGGGATTTAGCTCTTCTTCGGTCGGATCTTCAACGACCGTTTTCACATCATAGATATTCCATTCGCCGTTTTTGATGTCGAATTCTACTTTGACATTTTGCAGGGGTTCTGCAAAATCTTTGCGGTACGCAGACGCAAGCATGGACTCTACCGCTTCAATGACATCTTCCTGGGGCAAGCCCCTCTTATCACAGATTTCTTTGATTGCCGAAGCTATTGGGTTATTCATAATAAAAAATAAAAAGTAATAAAACAAAAAAGGATAGTATAACCATCCTTAATATTGTAATTATACAACAGTGGTTTTGTAACGTCAAGCTGCTGCGGATTGCGGCGTTGATGAAGGGGGTGATTTTTTTGGTGATGCAGATGAGCTGCTTTTGGGTATAAGAGGAACATTAATTTTTATATATCCCTTTTCTTTCTTAATTCGCATTGTCCCGCCACGATAGATATGGTGGTATTTTGGAATATTCATTGATTCGGGAATGGGGAATTGATAGGCATCTTTTGACACAAGAACGGAGTACATGCCGGGTGGCGTAAGAAAATTGAAACGTCCGTAATAATCAGTAAGTCGCGTACGTAATACTTTATTTTCTTTTGCATCGATAATGCTAATCGCCGCAAGCGGTACCGGTTCAAGTGTTGCTGCACTAAATACAATACCCCATGGTTTTTCTGTACGGCCCATAATCGTGAGCTGAAAAAACACATAGATGCCGTTCAGTACAAAAAGCGTCCCATTCACTACGCCCGGCGTGTAAAATGCAAGCGCTGCGCTTATCACAAGTCCAACAATAAGCGATCCGGACGAATGCTGTTTCAAAAACTGATTGACTTGTTGAACGGGTGTTAGCCCCTTGACTCGTTCGCGGCTTGGCGGATCGAGCGGAATACTCATACTCATCACTTGGTCGGGGTTGGAGATGGTAATATCCTGTTGGCGATAGATATTTGCATATTCGCCATCAACCGTTTTGGTAACAATGGTTGATGGAAATGTATAGGGCGGTTTTGCAATGGAAAGCGAATACGTGCCCGGTGTTGTAAGAAAACTAAAACGCCCATGCTTATCCGTGACTTGCGTTTCCACAAGTTTATTGGTTTTTTTATCGAACAGGCGGACGACTGCAAGGTCAATCGGTTCTTTTGCTGCGGCATCATACACCACTCCCCATGGCTTTCGGCGCTTACGGAAACCGAGTATTGAAAATAGCCATGAAAAGAGGTGATTAAGATAGTGGTACCAATTGACTGTGTTTGTCAAAACAGCCGGATTTGCTACGGCAACAACCGGAGCGGCGGCTACAGCTGTCGTTTGAAGCGCCGACTGCGCCACTTCAACCGTTTCTTTGACTTGTTCATTTACTGCTGCAATGATTTTTGAAACTTCGCTCACGGGCAATGCTATTTGATTAAGGATAATTGCTTGAAGTTTATTTGTAACAACAGTATTAAGTGTAATGATCTGCACTTGATCATCGATATATACAATTCGCATCTGTACTTTTTTTGCACCCTGATCGCTCGGCACGGTCAGTTTTCCTGAAAAACACAAACGCGATTGTTCATACGCCAGTGGATATGTTTTTGACCCGATGGAAACATTGATTCCTTTTACTTTTTTCAGAAACGCATTAGGTGAAATACAGAGCGATAACTGTGTTGATGGTGCAATATAAATATTGCCCGCCAGCTCAGAAGGGTTTACCGCTTCTTCTTGCTGGTGAATACCCAAATCGTCGCTATCAATAAGAGACTCTACGAGACGCAAGCGGACAGACGGCATGACAGTGATATCCACTTGCGGTTTTTGATCGAGAGATTCTTCCTGTTTTGCAGTACCGCTTTTACCGAAAAGTGCAAAAATTGAAACGCTGTCTACTTCTGTTGTCGCACATTTTGCTGCCATATCAAAGACGGCCTTCTCACATGTTCCCGTTCCTGTTAAGGGGTCAAAGTGGGCAATACACATACTTCTCGAGGGATTCATCGGATCAATAGAAATATTCATCGCATTCAGAATGGTATCATCCCAGCACATGGTCAGCTTCATGGGTGAAGGTAGTTTGATAAGACCGTTACTATTCTCATCCAGAACGCTCACTTCTTTAATTTGATTCGGTAGCGGTTTTGCTCCGGGAAAACCGGGAACAACAAGTTCTTGCTTAAGAAGCTTCTCTGCCTGACCCTGATTAAGCGGCGCAATGGTAATACTATCAGGGGTATGGAGAAGTTGAGAGAGGGTGGGTTGTTGGCCGGGAACAACCGGTTCCTCGTCTTGCACAGCTTCTGCCGCTGCGCCTGTCACCACTTGTTGCACTACGGTGCTTCGCGCAAGATCAATGAGCTGCTTTTGAACACTCGGATCTTTGAGGCGCTGAATGATGGTCTTTTGCAACGCATCATCAACATCCGAGGAAAGAGCAATTTCTTTAGCGTACCGCTTACGCAATGCAATCAATCCTTCAGCATATGCTTTTTGGGCAAGTTTATTGAATTCTTTTTGAATGGTTGTTATTTGCTCATTGCTCCGTTCTCGAAGATTGCTTGCAAAAAATATATCGCTCTTACTGATTGTTTCCGCAACTGCACCGGGCGCTATCTGTTGGGGAGCTATGATTTCAATAATGCGTCCGCCCAAACTTTTTTTGACAACCAAGACGCTACTGAAATCCGTTGCTCCAGTCACATCCCCCAACCGAGCACCATCAAAGGAATAGAGTTCTATTTTTTGCAATCCTGATTGAACAACGAGCTTGATTGCGGCAGATAATTTTACAAGCTGTTGAGGGGTTGCGCGTTTTACTTTTGCAGCTAACAATTTTTTCGATTCTGCTGCGAGCTGTTTTTCCAATGATGAACTAAGTGTACCCATAAGCCCTTGATCGATGTCCAAAGAAATTGCCTGCACTTGAGAAAGTGATTTCTTTTTAGTTGAGGTAAGGCTCACTTTTGACTGGTCGGTTCCAAGAGCAAGCCTCTTGAGGCCATACCATGCATCGCGGGCCGCAAGCTTTATGTGGTCAAACAAACCAAGTGGCTGACTCTGTGTCTGCCGATCAGCACTCGGACAGAACCACACAAACATTTCCGGAGCATGTTCTGCATTTTTTATTGCTACTTGCTGACAGAGAGACCCCGTCACGGGAGCAGACGTGGAAATGGTCAATCTTACTGAATTTTGAGAAACATTCGGAGCAGCCTCTGAAGCGCCGGCCGGAGGAGCGGGTACTATAGGTGCTATTTCCGGTGTGGAGCCACTTGAAGTTCCAACAAAAAGTGAGGATTGGGCTTGGTAGGCGGCAGGCGCTGCAGGCTGCGGGCCTTGAGCGCTTCCAGCTACTGCACTTGATCCTCCACTAGTGCCTCCGCTCACAGGAGTTACTGTTTCGGAAATTTGGTTTCCCGACTTAACAGGCGGTGCCGGCGGCGGTGCCGCTGCTTTAATCTCATCAATGGCTTTTGCTGCGGCAGTATTAACCGCCGTATCAATTTCTTTTTTCACCTCTTCTACGGATTGTTTCAATTCCTGTGCAAGCTCTACTTTAGCGACCCCAATAGTGGCCGTATTAGAACTCTGCCGTTTATCCTTATCTTGGACAGTGCATGTAATACTATATGTTCCGGCTTCGCTGAAGAGATACTCTTGCGACGCGCTTGAAGCCATGCCTGATAATTCCTTAATCTGTCTACCGGTTTCATCAAGTTGCACTGCCTTCCAGCTATATGTATAAGGCGTAACGCCGCCGCTTGCAGCACAGGAGAGGCTTGCCGGCAGGTCGGTGGTGATTGTTGTGCGGTCTTTAGGTGGAATGACAGCCGCTTTCACTCGCAATAATTCTTTAAGCGTAATGGTAAAGATCGGACTTGTGATAGATTTCCCTCGCGCATCAGAAATAGTACAGGATGCTTCTTTTGTGTAGAGCTTTCCTTCATCACGATAGGTATGGATTGGATTATTGACAGTAGAAGAGCTCGTGTCTCCAAAATTCCACAGATACGAATAGGGAGCAACACCACCTTTGGATGTACAACTGCCATAAATATCCAATCCCTTCCCCTCAACAGGGTAATCGGCAATCGCTCTTACAAGTGGAGTACCTGCGTCGCCGCTTAATTTAATGCCTGCATCAAGAAATGAAAGCGGTTCAACAATACCCACTTTAGCTGACGCAGTTGTTTTGTTCGCTTTGGCGTCTGCCACGGTACATAGAGCACTGTAAAGACCAGCTTTTGTATATGTGTGCTTTACGGTTGCATCTTTACCGGTTGCTCCATCGCCAAAATCCCATACGAATGCGTAGGGGGGATTGCCTCCACCGGCTGTGCAGATGAATGACGCATCAAGTTCAATGCCACTTGCCGTTGCACTTGCGCTTAGCAGCTCGCTCGCCTGCACCGGCACCGATCCACTTGCAGTTTTACCAACCGAATCTTTCACTGTACACAGAGCTGAGTAGCTGCCGGCAGATTTATAATTATGAGTTGTGCTTGATTCTGTACCTGTTGCGCCATCGCCAAAATCCCATGCATACGAAACGTAAGACGTTGTGCCGCCTGATGCGCTACATGTAAATGACGCTAAAAGATTTGTAGTTTTTGCAGTCGCGGTGACCGATAATTCCTGCACCGGTTGAACTGTTACCGAACCGCTTACTGACTTTCCTGTAGAATCCTTAAGTGTACAGGTAGACGTATAGCTTCCCGGTGCAGCATAAATATGGGTAACCACTATACCCGTACCGGTTGATTTATCACCAAATGACCACACATGAGAGCTATACGGCGATGCTCCACCGGAGCCGGTGCAAGAAAATTTAACGGATAAGTTTGTAACTTCCCCGCTTGCCGTTGCTGATAATTCAGCAGGAGGAGGTGGCGGAGATGCTGCTGGCTGCTGTGCTGCCGGAGCTGGTGCCGTGGATGCTGTTTGAGTTGATTGTGTGCCTGTTGTTGCGGTCGATGTGGTGCCAGACGTGCTTGTGCCAGTTCCGCTTGTGCCTGTGCTCGATGCAGTCCCTGTTCCACTACTTGTTGCTCCACTAGAGCTCGCGCCTGTTGATCCGCCTGTAATACCGCCGACAGAGGGCGTTCCTCCCGTTACGGCTGCTTGGGTCGTAGCCGACGACGTGGAAGATTGTCCCGTCTCAACACTTGCGATAATAGCCGTAACTCTATAGAAGTATGTGGTCGATGCTGTAAGAGCAGTATCCGAATATCCCGTCGTGGTGCCGCTCGATACGCTTGGATCGCTGCCAATGCGTGTATACGTACCATCCGTCGATGAGCTGCGGTACACATTGTATCCACTAGCCCCCGTTACTACATCCCATGCAATACTTACTTGCGATGAACTCCCCGCTGTCGCACTGACATTTTTCGGCGGAAACGATGAAGTAGCATAGGACAGGGCGCCGCCTCGCGCATACCCAATACCCACGTGTGCTGCTGCGCCACCTGTCGGTTGAGCAACGATCGAAAATGTACGCGTGGCGATATTTGAGCTATTTACCATTTGATTATTGCTGTTTCCCCCTGTGGCATTTTTTCCGATTTTTACCATGACATACTCTTGTGCGGCAATCTGTGTAGCCCCGCCTGTCGGGTAGGTAAATTGGATGGTTTTTGTTGTTGTGTTGATAGCAACTCCCCATTGGTTGTTTCCAGCGGCGGCAGCGAGTGTATAGTCAGTTTGGCTTGCAAGTGTTGCGCCATGTGAAAGATCAATATCTCCTACGACAAGTGCGTCCATACCTGTTGCCGCAACAACATTCCGCAAATAGAGCGTAAGTGTGCCGTTTGAAATCGTGGATGGCGTTTTGAACGTAATGGTGTGGTCTGATGGAATACTTGCCGTAGAAGGCTGGAGAGTATAGGTGACATTTATCAGTTCAGCAGCAGACGCAAAACGACCCGCAAGCGCAAGGCTTCCAAGGACGAGAAAAAATCCTGCTATCTTAAGCATTCTCATACATAGTAGTATACAACAACATTCTGATAGTTCAACTCTTTTTTCTTTTTCCTTTCAATACCTTTTGGTACACATCAAAGAAAACAAAAAATCCAATAATGACTATCAGGAGAGCAATGAGCCCCGCAATACGCGGAGTTCCCGCATATTCGCTGATGCGCAGCAATGGCGGCACGATTGCCACCTCGTGCCAAGAAGCAGCCATCAAAGAAAATGAATTGGTGCGAACACTATCATCGGCATTTTTCGATTTAATAGCTAGGTTAAATACACCGGGGAATTTCGGGACTACAAACGATGTTGCATAGCACTGCCGTGAAGAATCTTTGGCCAAAAAATATTGGTCTGACTGCAAGGCATCGGCAAGAGCAAGTGTAACAGTATCCGTGTTTTTATCGAAAAAAGAGACCGGAATGCAAATATCAAGAACGGATGAGGTCACGGCATAAAATGTCTGCCCTGCCGACGCAAGCTGTTTCCAACCGCCTCGAACCTGATCAAAAAAAGTCAAATGCAAATCATCTGTTCTGAACAAATAGCTCTCCGGTCGCTTGAATATTTTTGTTGATTGCGACACAACAATAAGATCTCTGCGTTTTTCTGAAGAAATATCCCTGCGCTGTTGTCCAAATACAGAAAAGAGTGTGGCGTGTGACACTTCTGCAATAATCACATTACTTGAAGTATCAATACTAGACTTCAATGCTATCCAGCTTTTGAGTGAGCTTTCCCAATAGTATACTTTGAGACTCTCTTCATTGATAGTTTGAATAAGTGAATCATTATAGCGAAATGTCAGCTTGACCGGCTTTTCAAATTTCTTTACCCGTTCGCCTTTGGCATTCTTCACCTGTATTTTATAGACAATACCCCCTACAGATTCGTATCCGGTTGGAGTTCGCGCATCCTCGTCTATAATCGCTGTTTGCGCAGCAGTGATAGGCGTAACAGCAACTTCAGCCTCTTCGGTAAATGTGTTCGATGGAATATCCACAGTAAATGCAGATGTGCCCCCCGATGAATCCTGCATGACTGCTGATGTGCGCTGCGCCTCATCCTGTTTGACAACAACTTTTGACTCCTCGGCAGGAATCGAAACAATAACCGCCGGCGCCACGGGCACTCCACCCACTGCCACAGGCGCTGAATAACTGCCAAACGCAGCCGAAGCCGCGGGGAGCATCCCTGATGAAGCAGGGGAAACAGGAATAATTTCCTGTACGATCGGTACCTGCGGAGCAGCCGCTTGAGTGGTGGGTGAGCTTGGTGGTAAAGATACCGGGACTTGTGGTAATTCTTTTACTGTTACTGCAATGAATGAACCAGAAGATACGCCTCCAGATTTTGTGAGCGTAAAAAATGTATAGTAATACACTTGTCCGGCAGCAAGCCCACTATCGGTAAATGTCTCTGCTCTGCCGTTAAAGACGTTTTGTCCATCTGTGACTGACTGTGGAAATAACGCGGTGCTTCGTTGAATTTTGACAGAAGCAAAATCAGTGACGGGAGGATTTTGCCATTGCAACGTAATGGAATTCACCGTTGAACTGCTGCGGATGCCGCTGATATTAGGGACCGGCTGTAGCGGTTTTTGCACTTCGGCTGGCGCAGGAGGTTTTTTCTCACTTGCTGTAGCCGAAACTTTCTCTTTTGGCGTTTCTTTTGGAATTTCTATCGGTGTTTTCGGTTGTGTTGGCGTAGGGGCGAAAGGTTTTGCCTCTGCAATAGGTGCAACTGGAGCTATCGCGGGCGCTAATGACATAACCGTGCCTGGCGGTGTTTTGACTGTCGCAACATTCGAATATCCGCTCAACCCGCAGGTGTTGTATGCCCGTACACGATACTGATAGGCTATGCCTGCTTGAATTTTATTATCTGCGGCCTGGATAGCGTTCTGCGCCCGCAGATCAAGGATTTGGTCAAAGGAAGAGTATCGCGTTGCAGTGGTGTCTCCGACAGCTACGGTAATTTCTTGATTTCTCTCGATAGTGAAGCCATTCTCATTGTCAGCTGCATCTTCCCATGTAAGCTTCACAATACCAGCACTGTTTTCCGCTTTTAGAGTAGTGGGAGTAGAAAGTGTGCTTTGACATACTAAACTTACCACATCATTCGATACAATCGGTACAACGACTGAGCTTGATGCTGAGCCTGCAATGATATCAATTACATGCCCTCTCGATACCGGCATGCCGTTTAGCGGCTGCTTCCATACTTGTTTGGATATTGGAATATCATGGAGTGCTTGTTTTCCTATGATCACAATTACACGCTCTCCGGGTAAAATAGGGGTTGCATTGGCAAGTGGATATGAAAATGTCACTGTTTTTTGTACGCTGCTAATAGCAGCTCCCCATGTATTTGTGCCAGGTGCACTATATACACCTTGTTGGACCTCTCTTCCAATTGGGCCGTAGAGCAAATCAATGTCGGTATAATCAACGGCATTGGTATTAGAAATTGCATCATTAAATGAAATTTGAATCACGCCCGAAGTAACACCAACTGAAGTAATAAATTGTACAACATGATCCGATGGTTCCAGTGTTTTAAGTCGTGAAAGCGCATCGCTCAAATTTGTAAGGCCAGATGCAAAAACACTGACTGGCATGAAAATTATTATTCCCAATACCAATCCAACATATAAAAGGAGTCTTTTTATTGTATTAAAAGACATAGACAACAATACGTAGCTGATAACATTTTACCATAGTAACTACGAATTGTATCTTTTTTTCCTTAAAACGTAGCGTACACGTTGTAATACACAGTATCGCTATAGGTTCCAGGACTCACGGAATAATCAACTTTTGCTTTGAATGTAATTGTAACAACATCATTTGTCGCCTCTGCTGTTTGTGTTACAACGTCGGTCCACGATGTTGAAACAGCCCCCCAGCCAGTGGTGGTTGCATTAGTATGACTATAGTTTGTTTCTACGGTTGTCGCTTCTCCTGTTCTTGTTGCGGACAGCCCATAGCCTGTTGCAGTACCTGCAACACTGCCATCTGCCACGGTAGCTGATGTAACAATACCCGTACCACCGGTTCCGGTAAGCGACGATGCATAAAGACCTCCTGTGCCATTGCCTGGAACACCCGTGCCATTGCCTGTTCCATGGATGCGGAATACATAGCCGGTTGGCGCATTCGTATCAATTGTCACCGACCCACCACTTGCAGTGCCGACTGTATCTTGAGTAAGTGTAAGTGAAGCGCTGGGCGCGGATATAGTAGCAGTGAGATAGGGACTCACAGTTCCTGAAGCTCCGGCAGTATCATCACTAACAGTAGTAAGAACCATACTGCCGGAATCTGTGGCTGCTACAGCAGCACCTTGGGTAATAGTGATCGTTTTAGATCCCGCTGATGGATTTGTGATAGTACCAGCAGTACCCGTACCACTGCCCATATGAGCTGCGGTGCCTCCGTAGATATAGAATATTTGAGCACCTACCGCATCGGTTGTAGCGCCTGTACACTTTCTAAAACCGATTTCTCTGACGCTACCAGTACTGTCGTTCACAGTTTGGGCTACTGCCACAATGACACCAGATCCGCATGTTGGAAAATCGCCAGTTTCCAATGCCGTATCGACAACTGCATTAACAGCCGTGACGGCAGAATCGGCCGTAGTAAAACCATCATACCTAAAATCATCAGTTGACCAAGTTGATGTTGCGCCACCTGCTAAAAAGCCTGCTTCGAACTTAAAAATAATCGTATTTGCAGCTGCTTCATTCCATGCGGTTGCAGTTGTTATGGTAAACGTATGGTCAGAGGTAACGGTTTCCTGAATGCGTGACATCTGATCCTTCATTGATGTAATGACGGCCGCATGCGCTGCCATAGGGGCAAGCGAGGAAAACACTAAGCCAGTCGATGCTGTGAACATCGCTGCTTTTGAAACAAACCGGAGGAATTTTTGTTTCATATTTTGGTTGACTAAAACTCTTAATCAAAGAAGAGTTCCTATAATTTAAGAACTCCTCCTTTTCTAATAAAACACCAGTAGACAAGTTTCTATTTTTTCAGTGCACTAGACGATGAAACTGCACGTTTAATAAGCAGTACAAGTATAACAATGATAATTAAGGCAATAATAAGCCAGAGAACAAGAAGTCCTGCGGGCATAACCCATAGTTCAATACTTGCTGCTTTTGTACCTGCACCACCAAGATCTGCACTGAACATTGCCGTATATTTCCCAAATGCAAATTCTCCTACCCAGTCAAAATCATACTGACGCGTACTGCCCGGTAAAATATTACCACCTGCATCTTGAGTTTTAATTGGCAATTCCGCAACGGTACTGCCAAACATATTTTTGATTACCACAGCACCCGTAGGCCTAAAGTGTCTATTGCCACCGTTATGCAATCGTGCAAAAAATTTCACCGGCAACTTATCGAAATTTGTTTTTCCACTCTCGGTCTTAAAACTTACAATATCTGCTTTTTCAATAGATTCACCTGCAATATCAAGCGCGACATTCACCGTCAACTGAGGAACAATTGCCGCACCGGAACCCGATGGTGTTGTTGCTGGCTGACTCAATGAAATCGCAGCATAGTGCCCGCCGGGCGGCGCATTTTGAGGAACAGTGACAATAAACCGTATATCTTTTTTTTCACCCGGTTGAAGCAAAATGGTTTCATCGAGCTTTATCCAATTTGCTAATGTAGAATTTTGTGTAGGTGCAACAATACTGGCAAAACCTTTTTCATCACTAACACTTGGAACGGCTTCATAGATTGTTGGTGTAAGAGTCAGAGGTGACTGTTCATTATTGACGACCTGAAAGAAACCTGCAACCGGCTCCCCGGGAAGAGTTGAAAGTTCAACAACAGTAGGGGCTATTCTTAGAGCAAGAGCTTGAGTAGCAAAGAGAAAACTAAACAACATTGAAACAAAAGCGAGACAAAGCAATCGAGTTAGTTTCATATTAAGCATGGGATTATAGGTTATGGTCTAAGGTGCTTTAATGCTTTAAAACGTAGCGTACACGTTGTAATACACAGTATCGCTATAGGTTCCAGGACTCACGGAATAATCAACTTTTGCTTTGAATGTAATTGTAACAACATCATTTGTCGCCTCTGCTGTTTGTGTTACAACGTCGGTCCACGATGTTGAAACAGCCCCCCAGCCAGTGGTGGTTGCATTAGTATGACTATAGTTTGTTTCTACGGTTGTCGCTTCTCCTGTTCTTGTTGCGGACAGCCCATAGCCTGTTGCAGTACCTGCAACACTGCCATCTGCCACGGTAGCTGATGTAACAATACCCGTACCACCGGTTCCGGTAAGCGACGATGCATAAAGACCTCCTGTGCCATTGCCTGGAACACCCGTGCCATTGCCTGTTCCATGGATGCGGAATACATAGCCGGTTGGCGCATTCGTATCAATTGTCACCGACCCACCACTTGCAGTGCCGACTGTATCTTGAGTAAGTGTAAGTGAAGCGCTGGGCGCGGATATAGTAGCAGTGAGATAGGGACTCACAGTTCCTGAAGCTCCGGCAGTATCATCACTAACAGTAGTAAGAACCATACTGCCGGAATCTGTGGCTGCTACAGCAGCACCTTGGGTAATAGTGATCGTTTTAGATCCCGCTGATGGATTTGTGATAGTACCAGCAGTACCCGTACCACTGCCCATATGAGCTGCGGTGCCTCCGTAGATATAGAATATTTGAGCACCTACCGCATCGGTTGTAGCGCCTGTACACTTTCTAAAACCGATTTCTCTGACGCTACCAGTACTGTCGTTCACAGTTTGGGCTACTGCCACAATGACACCAGATCCGCATGTTGGAAAATCGCCAGTTTCCAATGCCGTATCGACAACTGCATTAACAGCCGTGACGGCAGAATCGGCCGTAGTAAAACCATCATACCTAAAATCATCAGTTGACCAAGTTGATGTTGCGCCACCTGCTAAAAAGCCTGCTTCGAACTTAAAAATAATCGTATTTGCAGCTGCTTCATTCCATGCGGTTGCAGTTGTTATGGTAAACGTATGGTCAGAGGTAACGGTTTCCTGAATGCGTGACATCTGATCCTTCATTGATGTAATGACGGCCGCATGCGCTGCCATAGGGGCAAGCGAGGAAAACACTAAGCCAGTCGATGCTGTGAACATCGCTGCTTTTGAAACAAACCGGAGGAATTTTTGTTTCATATTTTGGTTGACTAAAATTAAATAACTAAATTAAAAATATTAAAAAATATGAGTTTTTAAAAAACTTCTCAATGCTTTTTCCACATAACAATATAATTATAGCACATAATTAAAAGGAATAAAAGTAGAGGTTGTTGATTAGTAGTAAAATCATAGGATCAACACACATCGTATGGCAGTTCAATATTTTCAATATGTCGTATGGTTGAAGCAGTATCCCGGTATTCGATAGCAATAATATCGAAACGTATATAGGGGGAATGCCTATGTCTATGATGTAAATAAGACTTAATTGCTTTCGCAATTCTTCGCAGTTTTTCACAACTCACCGCTTCTTCGGGATAGCCGAATCTCTTCGCGGTGCGTAACTTTACCTCAACAAAAACAATATCATTACCATCCTGTGCAATGATATCTATTTCGCCTCCACGAATCCTGTAGTTCTTTTCTAGAATTGAATAATTCTTTTGTTTCAAAAACTCACATGCAAGCTGCTCTCCGAAAGCACCCAGTGCATAGGCTGTTGCGACCATATAGGCGTCACATTATGCGCCGCTTTTTTTGGGCAAATATTTCTCCAAGCGTTGTCTTTCTGCAAGTTTCACCTTAAAATCGGTATATTCGATCATATAGAACCGAACTATAACGTATATCCAGATGATCAAACCCAATAGCCAGAGGAGAACCCACCCGCGAGCCGCAAGAATAGGGATACCTTCAAGTGCAAAGAATGTCCATATGATACCCAGTGATCCCATTGTTAAGAGGAGGCTTTGAATAAGATCATAGAGCTTTTTATCAGCCTTTGTGAGTTGGCGCTTATTCTGAGCTGCATACACGCGTAGGGCTATTTTAGAAGCAATCAAAAGGAGAAAAAACAGCAGAAACCCTAGAGCAAAGGCCTTGCTGAGGGGTGTTGGGCGTATCGACAGCCAAAAACCAATATCTGTAAGTTTAGTAACATTAATCATACTTTTTTGAATATAAGGGCATAGTGGTAGGGTCCCGCTTCAAAACCATTTACAAATTGTAAGCCGAGCGGTATTGCAAGTGTCATCACTGTATCTTGGGAAACGCGGTGCGTCAATGGTGGTCCAAAGGGGGTTGCAATCATTTTCCAATCGATAACAATAAACGATGCTCCGGATTTGAGTATGCGCGCTGATTCTTTCAAAATCGATTCATGATTAGTGTTTTGAAACAACACGTTAATGAGCATAGCAAAATCGCATGATGCGTCTGATATATCAGCCTTCCCTACTTTTTCAAGATCCGACCAAACAAGCGTAACATTATCTATATTTTGAAATTTCATGTTTGATTCTACTACCTGAAGCACGTTTTTCTGTATATCTACGGCAAATACCCTGCCATTCTTCCCAACTGCACGAGCAAGAGGGGCAATAAATAGTCCGGAACCGCCACAACCAAGGTCCGCCACTGTCCAACCCTCATGAATTGAAAGCTTTGATACGATACCCTGTGCATCCAGCACTGAGGTACCTCCTTTGAGCATGGGTTCAAACATATATACTGTAATTAGTTGTTATTATAAAATCTACTTAGTCTCGGATAATTATAGCACAGTTAAAATGCAATTATCACTAAAGAAATGCTTTAATAGGTCGGTACGATCGCCTATGCACAGGGGAAATTCCATATTCTGCTAGGGCTTTGACGTGGCGTGCGGTCCCATACCCCTTATGGAGATCAAAACCGTACTCTTGATACCTCTGACCCAGCTCTGTCATATATGCATCTCTCTCAACTTTAGCAACAATAGATGCAGCTGAAATAATCGGCATGATGCGGTCACCCTTGATGATATATTCATGTTCTACCCCTAACGTGCACATACGCCGACCATCAATCCAAAATTTAGAGGACTCTCCTATGGGCAAATCTCGCAGCACTTTTTTTACAAGACGCTGAATGGTTCTTGCAAATCCCCTTGATAACCCAAGCGAATCAATATCATCAGATGAAAGATACTCGACATGAATGATTGCGTTTTCTCGTATAACTGCTTCTGCTCGCTTTCGCTGGTCAGCAGTCATGAGTTTAGAATCTCTGATGACGATTTTTTTGAAGTCCTTCCTATCTACAGATGATGGAAAACCAACGGCTGCAAAAACAATTGGCCCAGCCCAAGAACCCCTTCCAACTTCATCAATTCCTATCTGAATCATTTTTGTATACAGTTCTATAACGAACGACTAAATTTTAGTGTTCCTTATGAGATAGTTTATCAGTAATTGCCTTGAAACCATCAACAAATTCGATTGGTAGTACAAATATCGTTGATTTTTCTGAAGCTTCTATTGTTGTAAGTGTACGAAGCGATAATCCACCACGAACTGATGTGAGATTTTCCGCCGCTTTTTTCATATTTTCTGATGCTGTAAGTTCACCTTCTGCTCGAATAATTACCGCCCTGCGTTCTCGTTCGGCCTCTGCCTGCTGTGCCATCAAACGCTTCATATCTGATGGGAGTTCTATGTCTTGAATTTTTATGGAACTCACCTTGATCCCCCAACCGGATATTTCCTTCTCCACAATCTGTTCAATTGCATCTGAGATCTTATCCCGCTCTGAAAGCAATACATCAAGCTCAACGCCACCGATCACATCACGAAGCGCTGCCTGAGCATACTGAGAAATTGCATATGTATAATTTTTAACTTCTAAGACGGCTTTTTCCGGCTGCAAGACGCTAAAGTAAACAACGCCATTAATATATGCCGGTACATTATCCTTGGTTATAACCTCTTGCTTAGGTATATCTATTGTCGTAAGACGTAGATCAACAACTAGCATGGTCTGAATGCCCGGAAATATCCAGGTAAGGCCGGCATTTCGCGTGCCTGAATATCGTCCAAGCGTTAAAATAATGCCCTTTTCATACTGATTAAGAACCCTAAAACCCATAATTATAAGGGCTATAACGGCCAGTATTCCCCAAAAAATGAAGCTTGCCATAGAACTAATGGTTATGACTAATAAGACATTTTTTCAAATGGGCCAGGAAGGATTCGCCTACAAGTCTCGCCTCGCCGTCGCTTCGGCGAGCTCGCAGGACGCCCCTCGCGGTTTGGCGTGCTCGCCAAACATCGCTGCGGTCTTCGAATCCTCACGCAGTCCGAAGCAGTTCGGACTGCTCTGTCCACTCGAATTACTCATGGGCCAGGAAGGATTCGAACCTTCGACCGTTCGGATATAAGCCGAATGCTCTAACCAGCTGAGCTACTGGCCCGTTAGACTAAATGTATTATCATTAGTATATTCAGTATAATGGATTGGGTCAAATATTGTGCGTTTGCTCCAATATGATAAAATGAAGATAAAGTAGCCTTAAAAAGTAGAGGTTAAGTTTTATTTACTATGCCTGATGAACTGCAAAAAACATATTCTCCACAAGACATAGAGGATACTATCTATAAGCGGTGGGAAGAGTCTGGTTTTTTTAATCCTGATGCATTACCAGACCGAGAGACCCCGTTTAGTATTATGATGCCTCCGCCTAATGCCACGGGTGTACTCCATACTGGGCATTCGCTTGGCCTTGTTCTTCAGGACTTAATGATTCGTTACCATAGAATGATTGGCGATAGAACGCTCTGGCTTCCCGGCACTGATCATGCATCAATTGCCACTCAAAATAAAGTGGAAAAACTACTCGCCGTAGAAGGCATAACCCGGCATGACTTAGGAAGGGAGGAATTTATCAAAAGAGTAACTGCTTATGTGGAACAATCCCGTTCAACCATAAGAAATCAGATACGTAAGATGGGAGCTAGTTGCGACTGGAGTAGGGAGCGCTATACCCTTGATGAAGGCCTTTCGCATGCAGTAAATGAGCTCTTTGTTCGAATGTATAACGATGGCCTTATTTACCGTGGATTTAGGATAGTCAATTGGTGCCCTCGATGCACATCAACACTCGCAGATGACGAGGTAAAGCACCGCGATGTCCAGGGAATGCTTTATTTTATCAAGTATCCCATGCATGATGGCGGTGATGCAATCACTATTGCGACCACCAGGCCGGAAACAATGCTTGGCGATACTGCTGTTGCTGTGAATCCTACTGATACCCGATGGTCGCAATTTGCCGGAAGAACAGTGCGCCTACCCCTTGTAGGCCGTGAAATTGTAGTCATTGCAGATCCTTATGTTGATAAGGATTTTGGGAGTGGTGCGCTCAAAGTGACACCAAGCCACGACCTCAATGACTTTGAACTTGGTAAAAAGTACCATCTGGAGTTTGTTAAGATTCTCGATGAACATGGGGCTATTACTCTTGTGGACATTCTCAAAGAGGGTCTTGATACGTCGCAAATCAACCAGTTTAAGGGTATGGATCGGTTTGATGCGCGCGAGCGTATTGTGACCGAACTTGAGGCACAGGGTTTACTCGAAAAAAAGGAGGAGTACCACCATGCTGTAGCCATCTGCTACCGATGTGACACTGTCATAGAACCGTTGATTTCCCACCAATGGTTTGTTGCTGTTGATAAAAAAATCCAACGATACAATGCCTCGCTCAAAGAGCTTGCTCTCGATACGGTTGCTTCCAAGAAAACTCAGATCGTGCCAAAGCGCTTCGAAAAAACTTACAATGCGTGGATTACCAACCTGAAGGACTGGTGTATCTCACGACAAATCTGGTTTGGACACCAACTCCCCGTGTGGTATTGCACCAAGCAGAAAGGTGGTTGTGGAGAAACAATCGTCTCAGTAACGCCAACTCAAGCATGTACAGCATGTAAAAAAGAAGTGCTTATTCGCGATGAAGACACACTTGATACGTGGTTTTCGGCAGGACAGTGGACTTTCGCGACGCTTGGCTGGCCGAATGCAATACATACTGATAAACATGGAATATCAAAAAAAACCGGCGACCTGGCCACATTCCACCCGACGTCAGTGCTTGAAACAGCATATGATATTATCTTTTTCTGGGTTGCTCGCATGATTATCCTCACGCGCTATGCCCTTGGAGAGCAGCCCTTTGATACCGTCTATCTTCATGGACTTGTGTTGGATGCGGAAGGGAAAAAGATGAGTAAATCAAAAGAAGAGCAGAGCATCGACCCTTTGAAATTCATAGTATCCCATGGCACTGACGCACTGCGCATGGCTCTTCTGATTGGTACCACTCCGGGAAACAATCTTAAGCTAGGAAAGGAAAAAATTGAACGGAATCGGAACCTTGTTAACAAGCTCTGGAATGTGAGCCGCTTCATTCTTACGCCAATACAGCAGGGAGAACATAAAAAGCACGACCATACAAACATTGCTTTGACGCTTGCTGATCGCTGGATTATCAGCAGACTCAACCGCACCATAGCTGACGTTACGGCAGATATCGACCAGTATCGTTTTGCACAGGCTGCACAGCGCCTTACCGATTTCACATGGAATGAGCTTGCCGATTGGTATATTGAGATATCTAAAATCGAACAAGGAAAACATGATCTCCTTGTGCATCTCCTTGAAACACTTCTTTCCCTCTGGCATCCGTTTATGCCCTATGTTACTGAGCATATCTATCAGCATCTCACGCCTGCAATCATTGAAATAGAAAGTAGATCGCGCTTTCATATCAAACGAGAACTCAAGTCAACTCTTCTCATGATCCATCCATGGCCAAGCGTGGACACAAAACATATTGACACCAAAAGCGAGGCTGCGTTTTCTGTACTAATGGCGATTGTCCAAGCAATCCGGAATGCTCGAGCAGAAAACACCATAGCTCCTGCACAAAAAATTCAGGCAGTCTTTTTTACGCCACTGACGAACTTTATTGAGTCGAATATTACCATAATCAAGTATCTTGCACGACTCGATATTGTTACTATACTTAGTGAAGGGGATCGCCCAACAAATGCTATTTACATAAAAGAGGGTGATATTGATATCTACTTACCACTTGGACTCTTAAAGCGTGAAGAAGAGCGGGAACGGCTCGAAAAAGACATCGCTTCACTTAATCCCGCAATTGAAAGACTTGAACAACAGCTTTCGAACAAGGATTTCCTCGTCCGCGCGCCAGAACATATCGTGAAACACGAACAGGTGAAACTCGAGGAATATAAGACAAAACGCGGCAAGATTGAAGAACAACTTCGCACGTTTGCATAAATATATGAAAAAACAAGATCAAATCAATGAACTCCTCTCGCGTGGCGTTGCTGAAGTTATCGGACGTGAAGAGCTCGAAAAAAAACTCAAGAGTAAAAAACTTCGCATAAAGCTTGGCATAGATCCCACGAGCCCCAATCTGCATATCGGACGCGCAGTTGCACTTCTTAAACTCCGTGACTTTCAGCAGCTTGGACATACGATTGTACTGATCATTGGAGATTTTACGGGTGTGATCGGCGACACATCAGATAAAGATAGTGAGCGTCCCATGCTTTCGCCTGCAGTGGTGAAAAAAAATCTCGCAACCTATAGAGAACAGGCATCAAAGATCCTTGATATGAGCAAGGTTGAATTTCAGTTTAATTCGAAGTGGCTGAAAAAACTTGGGTTCTGGGAAATTTGCGAACAGGCGGATGTATTTTCCTTGGCTGAATTTATCGCTCGCGAAAACGTTGCGAAACGCCTTAATAATGGGACGAGAATTTCTCTGCGTGAAGTGCTCTATCCGCTTATGCAAGGATACGACAGTGTTGTTGTCAAAAGCGACGTCGAAGTAGGTGGTACCGACCAGCGATTTAATATGCTTGCGGGCCGCGATCTGCAACGCCACTACGGCCAAGGAGCACAGAGTGTAGTAACTGTGAATCTTATTACCGGCACCGATGGACGAAAGATGAGTTCAAGTTGGGGTAATACCATCAATCTCACCGACACTCCCGATGACATGTATGGCAAAGTCATGAGTATTCCCGATGAACTCATTATTCCCTATCTCATTCATTGCACGCGTGTACCATTGAATGACGTAAGCGCTTTTGAAAAAAATATGCAATCCAACGCCGCCAACCCGCGCGATATTAAGATGATCTTGGCGCGCGAAATCGTAACGCTCTATCACGGAACAAGCAAGGCCCTACGTGCGGAAGAATCTTTTGTGCAGCTTTTTCAGAAAAAACAAATCCCTGAATCGCTGCCAACACTACGCATCAGCCATGCTCACATACCCCTTGCTGATCTTCTCATTGAAGCAAGATTAGCATCAAGCAAAACAGAGGCGCGCCGCCTTATCGGTCAGCGCTCGGTGAGTATTAATGATGTGTTGATTGACGATGTCCACCACGAGACCATAATTCCGCAAGATGGTATCATACTAAAAAAGGGGAAGCGGCACTTTGTAAAAGTCGTTACCAAATAACCATTATGCTTCTGATCATTATAGTAAGCACCTACGCCCTACTGCTCGCGGTATGGGCTCTGTTCAGCCTCATCATCATTTTCCATATACTGAAATATATTCCTATTTCACTAACGGGGTGGCTTATGATTATCATTTATTTCTTAGCAGCTACAAGCATCC
The DNA here is from genome assembly GCA_038065255.1 of Patescibacteria group bacterium. NCBI lineage: Bacteria > Patescibacteria group bacterium. Next base: position 14,594 of record JBBTRI010000003.1, on the reverse strand, counting down.
TTGGGTGGACATGGGGCGCGGTAGCTCCACTTATTGATTTCAATGAGTTTTCCTTTCCTGTCTTTTCTACTCCCCAATCTTTTTAACCCTCTATGCTCCCCCTCCTATTTGAAAAAACAATTCTAAAAGTGCGGTCACATCCCATTGTGCTTTTTTTTGCAGTGCTGCCACATATCATTCTCCTGATTGCTCCCCCCGTCGCCATATTTCTTATGGGATTGTTCGGCATCAGTATTCAGCTGCCGGAAACGGAATACACACAGCTTATTACAGCACTCATCGGCAGCCTCTACTACCTCTATATCACACTCTTTATTTTCTATACGCTGTTTGATTATTTCCTTGATTTGTGGATCATTACCGACCATCACATCATTAACGTCGAACAACAATCCATGTTTATGCGAACAGTATCCAAAGAAGAACTCGATCGCATACAGGATGTTACATCGGAAATCAAAGGATTATTCGGTACGATTTTTAACTATGGCAATGTCATAGTCCAAACAGCCGGCGCACAAGAACATTTTGTATTTGAAAATGTACCTGCACCACAGACAATTGTTGATGTCATTTTGCGGAGCGTAAACAGCCGCAAACAAGAACTTATTGAACATCTTGGAACAGAAGCAAGCGCAAATACTCGGCAAGGGCTGTAGGTACGCTACGCTACGGATTTATTCATCTTGCCAATTTTTTGCTTCAAGGCCGGCGCGCGCTGCATCCATTTGCGCTTCTTGCTTACTCGACCCCTGCCCGCTTGCTACAAGCTCGTCGCCCAAAAACACACCGACTCGAAACCATTTTGCATGGTCAGGACCTTTTTCTTCGAGCACATCATAGCGTGGCGTCACGCGCATTCTTTCTTGTGCAAGTTCTTGGAATTTACTCTTAGGATCCACATCGAGCCGCTGCGCCAAAATATTCGGCAGCTGAACAAGTACGAATTTTTTAATAAATTTTTCTGCTGTTTTGTAGCCACGATCAAGATACATGGCACCAATAAGCGCCTCAAGTGCATTGGTAAGGATATAGCTCCTCGCTTTACTTGACGTATCTTTTGATTCTCCTTTGCTCAAGTAGAGCAGGGGTTCCACGTTCAGCTCGCGTGAAATCTTTGCAAGCATTTTGCTATTCACAAGGCTTGCGCGCCAGCTCGTCATATCGCCTTCGGTTGCATGGGGAAAGTTTACAAACAAAAAATCAGTAACGACCAATTCGAGCACTGCATCGCCAAGATACTCCAGCCGCTCATTGTGTCCAAGATGAAATGAAGGATTCTCATTCAAATACGATCGGTGTACAAGAGCTTGTCGTAATAAGTCTTGGTTTTTGAACTTTACGCCGATGCGTTTTTGTAACTGGACAAAATCATTATCTTGCATACTATTCTTCCCCATCAACTTCATCTCCCTCTTGTTCTGTTTCTGTTTCATCCTTTTTTTCGTCTTGTGCAGCTTCTTTTGCTGCTTCTTTTTGTTTTTTCTTTTCTTCGTACACGGCTGCGAGGCGTTCTTCTTTTGCAGCAATATCATCGGCAACATGTTTGTAAATCGAACCAAGAACGCCATTTACAAACTTTGATGATGACGCACCTCCATAAGCTTTTGCGAGTTCGATGGATTCATTGATAGCAACACGCGCAGGAATATCTTGGTCGTATACCATTTCATAAATGCCCATGCGTAAAATATTTCTATCAATGGTCGTGATTTGATCGATGGGCCACTCCGGAGCATAGTGGATAATCAGCTCGTCGATAGCATCAATGTGATCAACAACACCATTTACAATTTTTTTTGCAAAACCTTCGTCGTCAAAATCGGGTGCAAATTCGGAAAAATTATACTCCAGGACTTCAGGGAGCATTACCGGGTCCTTTCCTCGAAAATCCCATTCATAGAGGGATTGGACCGCCAGTGTTCGAGATGTGTACCGATTAGACATAAGAAGGAACAAATAGTCTTAGGGTGAACTGTTATGAAGCCTTTGGACTTTCTTTTGCGGCAGATTTCTTTTCTTTTGTAGCTGAGGTATTTTCGCTTTTCGTTTTGACGCCCTTTGTCTTCATTGGAATAATGTCGCGACCCTTATAGGAACCGCAATAGGGGCATACGCGATGTGGTAAAATAGGTTTTTTGCATTGCGGACATTCTTTCAATGTCTTTGGTTTTAGAGCAAAGTGTGCCGCTCGGCGGCGTTTTGACGATCGTGACAAGCGTTTACCGGGTAATCCCATACTGTTATAAACGTTTAGTAATAGTAAAAACCAACTAGAGCATTTTTCATACTCCTTATAATTATAGCACTTTTCTTATACTTTGCAAGTGCTGGGGTATTGGAGAGAAAAAAAGAGCCCACTAAGCAGGGCTGTAATAGGCGAGTCGGGCAGAGCTTTCCCGAAAACTTATTTGTATCTCACATGATTGTTTGTCATCATCTTTTCCAACCAGAATGAGCATTTCTTCGGCTCTATCACCACCATGCGGATCGTGTTCCCAGCGGCATCCGTTACAAGAAAATTCAATGCCCTTAATACTGCCGTTATCGGAGTATGAGAGCGTGAGGGGTTCGCGAATGATTTTTCCGCCTGCTGTTGGGAAGGGGAAAAGGGCATTTTTAATCTCTGTGATGGTAAAAAAATGCACAATGCGATATGTCTTAGTTCCAGTATCACTACTCATGGTGAATGTACACGCGCCAACTCTACCACACCCGCGACTCCTGTCAAGTCTTGACGGGACACAATTTCGCACATACACTAACGCCATGTACCTTAAGTGCTCATGACCAAAAGATTATCAGATCAGGAATTGCTCAACCAAGACTTACGCACGCTCTATCCGAATGAAGACCTCTATCATACGCTCTTCCAAAATGGCGAATACAATGCCATTCATAGGATACTCACAGCGCGGAATCATAACGAAAAAGAAGAATTAGATCGACTGCAAGAAAATCAAAAGAAAGGCAGGGTAGATTCCTCCCTTACCAAACGCTATGAACAGAGCGCAAGAGTAGACCGCTTTCTCAAAGATCTTTTTAACTTCATGAGCAGCCTGCACTGCAAACCCCACTAGAGGGTTTTTCTTTTACATGATTGTTACGGACGCAATTTTATCTCCGCTTTCTTTGAAGCGCATAAGGCGCACCCCTTGCGTATCGCGTCCTAATTTTGGAACAGTGTTGAGCTTAAAGCGGATCACTTGCCCATTGGAAGAAATGCTCAATAGGTCGCCGGCGGTATTTTCTGGCAACACAGCAGGGATAACCGATGCCATCACAATAGCACCGGTCTTACCGGTAATGTGGGCGGTTTTAATACCGGACCCTCCGCGATTTTGTATTTTATACTCTTTCAATGGCGATTGCTTGCCAAAACCATTTTCCATCACCACCATTACATGCGCCCCTTTTTCTCCAGCTGCCACAACATCCATACCAACAACAACATCATTGCGTTTAAGCTTCATGCCGCGTACGCCAGCCGCCGTGCGCCCCATCGGACGGACGGTTGATTCTTTGAAATGAATCGACTGACCGGCGGCGGATACAAGAATAATCTCATCAGTTCCTGTTGTGGGCTTAACCCATTCCAAGAAATCTTCTTCTTTCAATTTTAAGGCAATAAGACCCGATCGGCGTACTTGAGTAAAATCTGTAATGTCTGTTTTTTTGATCAATCCATGCTTGGTCGCCATCACAAGGTATTTGTATTTTTTGATATCTGCAAGCGAGATAACGGCTGATACTTTTTCTCCTGTTCCAAGCTGGAGAAAGTTAACGAGCGCCTGCCCCTTGGATGTGCGTGATGTAACGGGCACATCATAGGCTTTGAGCTGGAACACGCGGCCCCGAGTGGTAAAAAACAAAAGATCGTTATGTGTCATGCAGCGGAATAAATTTTCTACAATATCTTCTTCTTTTGTGGTAAGCCCTACGACACCTTTGCCGCCACGAGCTTGCAGCTTGAATGTATCAGGAGGGAGACGTTTAATATATCCATCTTGGGTAAGGACGATGAGCGCCTGTTCATTGGGAATAAGGTCTTCGGTGCTAATCATATCCACGCCGGATTTTACAATACGCGTTTTGCGTTCGTCTGCGTAAGAATCCCGTATTTCTTTGATCTCATCTTTTATCACTGACATCACTTTTTTTGGTGAGGCGAGAATCGATTCAAGTTCTTTAATCAACGCTTTCTTTTCTTTGAGCTCTTGCTCTATTTTCATGCGCTCTAAGTTGGCAAGCTGTGAGAGTCGCATTTCGAGAATTGCAATCGTCTGACGCTCACTGAGCCTGAATTGCTTCATGAGATTTACCTTGGCGGCATCTTTATCGCGCGATTGCTTGATTGTTTTGATAATCTTGTCAATCTGTTCAAGCGCAATATGCAATCCCTCCAAAATATGTGCGCGTTCTTGTGCCCGATCAAGATCGAACTGCGTGCGTTTTACAACGACATCGCGGCGATGCTTAAGAAACTCATCAAGAACCGCCTTGAGGTTCAACGTGCGCGGCTGAATACCATCGACAAGCGCTAAAACATTAAAATGGAACGTATCTTGCAGTTGGGTGTACTTAAATAATTGGTTGAGAATTTTCTTAGGGTAGGTATCTTTTTTTAGTTCTATGACTACGCGAACTTCGCCCTTGCTCGATTCGTCGCGCAGATCTCTGATGCCCTCTATTTTTTTCTCGCGCACAAGATCAGCTATTTTTTCCAAAACGCTTGCTTTATTTACCTGAAAGGGGACTTCACTAATAATAATCTGACTCATGCCATTTTTTGTTTCGGTAATGTCTGTTTTTGCGCGTATCACAACGCCGCCGCGCCCAGTGGCGTATGCTTGCTTAATTGCTTTGATGTCATAGATAATGCCGCCGGTGGGAAAATCAGGGCCTTTGACAAATTCAGTAAGATCATCAACGGAACATTGTTTACAATCAATAAGATGGGTAAGCGCATCGCACAATTCCCCAAGATTATGGGGCGGAATGCTTGTTGCCATGCCAACGGCAATGCCAACCGTGCCGTTCAACAGAAGGTTTGGAATGCGGGATGGCAGCACAAGTGGCTCTGTTTGTGTTGCATCGTAATTGGGAGCAAACTGAACTGTCTGTTTCTCAATATCCGTAAGCATTTCTTCTGCAATCTTTGCAAGTTTTGCCTCAGTATAACGCATTGCTGCTGCTGAATCCCCGTCCATTGAGCCAAAATTGCCCTGACCGGCGACAAGCTGGTAGCGCATTGCAAAATCCTGCGCCATGCGCACCATCGCATCATAGACAGGCGTATCGCCATGGGGGTGAAAGTTACCCAATACCTCACCGACAACCGCTGCCGATTTGCGAAACTTCCCTCCAGCCTTCAACCCAAGTTTCCACATGACATACAAAATACGCCGATGAACCGGCTTGAGGCCATCACGCACATCAGGTAATGCACGTGAAATAATAACAGACATGGCGTAATCGAGATACGCCTCTTGCATTTCATCAACAATATTGCGATTAACGATGGTGCCGATGGGATTCAGATCCAGAAGCTGTTGTTGTTGTTTATTTTTTGACATACTGGTAGGTATTATTTTTTTTATCGAGCTCTTGAAGGACATTATTCGCATCGGCGCGAATAACAATTTGCGAAAGATCCGACGTTTTTTGAAGTATAATGGTTTGTGAAAGAGTCATTGTTTCTTGGGGTTTCAATGCGCGCAAAGCATACCGTTTACCGTCAACATCAAGCTGTGTCGGCGTACTTGAAGCAATCCCGCCATTTGAGACAGTAATATCTTTGATACATATGCCACGCGCCTGTTCACGAGGAACAGTAGTGAGTACACCATCGAGCCTACGGCAATATTCCATCGAACCGACATCAATCATGAGATCGGGCCACCTGGGTATGCCGTCTTCAGCTTTTGTGTATTGGCCAATATGGCACTTCTCTTTACTAAACAACAGGGCATGGCACTCGCTTCCATCAGTGAACGAGCACACGCCGTAGAGAGAATTATTAATCCCTGATCTCTCCGCATAGATGCCCCCCTTGCGCGTACAGTATGCTTTCGATGTAAGCGGTTTTTGCTGCAAACCGTTGACATCTGCCGTAAATTGTTCCAGTTGCTTTGAAATATCCTCAAAGCCCTTGTTGCTGAGTGGCAGTGGCTGCGGAATTTGCGCGTCCTGAGGTTTTTCCTCGCGTTGTTGTTGCTTATCAAGCGCGGTCTCGAATTCTTTTTGTATTTCTTTCAAGTTTTGCATAAATGCTCCTCCGGTGCTGTCCCCCTTTTTTCCGACTGCTTCCGAGAATCCCCAGATTGTATCAAAAAAACTTGGAAGCCATATCAATACAATTCCAGCCATACAGAGAATCACAAGCAGCCACATCAGCATATTCTTATTATTGTCGGGAATCATGGCTGTTTAGCTATGCGAGATTAAGAAGAACGATTTCTGTTTTATCTGCCGGTAAATCTTTTTTTGCAAGTTTCAGCTTGTCAATCGCTTCGACATCCTTCACGCCATATTCTTTGAGAAATACTTCAATACTATCCATTTCAGATTTACTATTAGCTGTTTTATACTGCATGGGGATGACGATTCGGGGCTCTATTTCATTGATAAGCGCAACGGCTTTTTTGGCATCAAGCACAATATGCCCACCGACAGGAATCATGAGTACATCGACATTGCCAAGCTCTTCCAGTTCTTGTTCGGTGAGTGCCCGATTGACAGCCCCCAGGTGAACAAGAGAGCATTCATCAATGCGCAACGCACTAACAAGCGTCTTTTGGTCAATGGGAAGGGTATGGACAAATACGCCGCCAATCTCGTATTCGCCAGGGTATTGAATGATAAACGGTTGTGTATCATGCGTTGGTTTAAAGCTTTCACTATTGTTGTACTCTCCGCGTTGAGTGCTGATAATGCCAATATCCGCAGCAATCCTCGGCGACCGCCAGCCAAGAGAGGTATCATAGGGATCAATAGCAAGAATACTATCGTTTAATGAGCTTTGAATCTTAAAACAACTATGTCCGTACCAATGGATAATCATAAATCTTTTGCAAAATTAAAACTTTGAGCAAGCACCCATTTCACACTGATTGTAGCATAAATATTCTCATCGCGCAATGGAAGCGCCCCGCCCCTTGTCTCAAAAAATCAGTAATGATACAATGAAATACTTTATAAGAATCTATGTATATATCAATCGTCGGAACGGGGTATGTAGGGCTCACAACAGGTGTCTGCTTGGCTGATTTCGGCCATACCGTTACTTGTGTGGATATTGACACAGAAAAAATTGCGCAGCTTCAGAGCGGATCATCGCCGTTGTTTGAAACAGGGCTCGAAGAGCTGATGAAAAAAAATAGCGCAGAGAATCGCTTGTTTTTCACAACGGATGTTGTTCGGGGAATACAGAATGCGGATGTTGTTTTTTTTGCCGTTCCGACTCCCGAAGGTGAGTACGGCAAAGCAGATCTTTCTATGCTTTTTGATGCTGTCCGCAGTTGCGTACCAAGCGCAAAAAATGATGC
>JBBTRI010000003.1:0-6947 GCA_038065255.1 Patescibacteria group bacterium | reverse complement strand
GCTGAAGTTATCAAATATGCGGCAAATGCATTCCTTGCGCTTAAAATATCTTTTATCAACGAAATTGCTGATTTCTGCGAATTGATCGGCGCTGATGTCAAGGAAGTTGCCCGCGGTATAGGCTACGATAAGCGTATCGGTTCACAGTTTCTCGAAGCAGGCATTGGGTATGGCGGCAGCTGTTTTGGCAAAGACACAAAAGCACTCGTTGCACGTGGCGAAGAACAGGGGTATGAGTTCAAAATCATCAAAGCTCTGTCGACTGTTAATGATTCACGCTATGCGCTTGTACTCAAAAAACTAAAAAAATATTATCCGAATGTTTCTGGTCTGCACGTAGCAATTCTGGGGTTGGCATTTAAACCAATGACAAATGATGTGCGTGACACGCCGGCAGAACGCATTATTTTTGAATTATTGGAAAGCGGAGCAACAGTATCTGTGTTCGATCCTGTTGCAATGCCAGGATTTAAAAAACATTTCAAACGATCAGCAGAACTTACCTTTGGTCCAACGCTGTATGATGCACTTGCAGGCGCAGATGCATGCATCATCATCACCAAATGGAATGAGTTCAAAAATTGCGACCTTGCAAAAGCGCGTATATGCATGAAGGGTGATGTGCTTATTGACGGGAGAAATATGTTTGAGCGAGCACATGCCCAAAAATCTGGTTTTCGCTATGAAGGTGTTGGCCGATGATTGGCTTGAGGGATGCCGAGAATGTGCTGTAGGGCGTGCTGCCAATTCTTCTGGTCAATGCCGCGCAATTGAGGAAAAATATTTCTCAAAGCAATGACAATAAGCGCATCTCCTTGCTCAATATCGAAAGGGGTGTTGAGTGATTGGCGTAAAACGCGTTTTTCAATCTCTAGTGCTGCTTTTCTCAAACGAATGCCACGTTTTTCGTCAAAGTATCCAAAATGCACTGCCATCAGCACAGACGGGAGAAATGATGTAAACCATTGCCTGCGATATTTATTGATTGCATATTTTTCGTAGAGTTCTTTTTCTTCTGCCGGCAAACGCGCAATTCCTTCCTGCTTGATACGATGTTCCAATGCTCTTCGTTGTTCACTGGAAAGACGTTGGTATTTCTTGTATTCAAGGTAGAGGTTCAGTTGAAAAGGTGTAAGACGATCGTGATTAGGGGAATCCATCATGTCGTTGATATAGTTCATTTCCTGTTTATTCCTGACTATATAGCCTTGCGCCTCGCTCATAGCCCGCTGGTCATCTGTTAACGCCTCCAGGCCAAGCCGTGGTATTTTTTTGTTAAAATAATCCTGCTCCGGAAATGACAAAAAAACATCATCATATGCTTTCCATTCATAGTAACAACGGTAGAGCGTTTCACCGATGACTTTCTTTGCGGAATCTTGCTCGCATTCAAGAGTAGCCTGGCTCTGTACTTCAATCTTCTTCACCATAAATATGGGGGACCACGAGAGGAACTTGCGGCAGAGTTCCATCCACCTCGATATATGTTTTGATCACATCTTTCTGCCGTTCGCCATCTAGCGCTATGAGATGAGGAAACAGTACCACAAGAACACGGAGAGCCAACCCATCTATCTCTTCAATAATAGCTGGGTCCATATTTGGACGCATATGACCCTGTTCGTATTCCTTAGTAAAGCGCTGTTTCAAGTATGCCTCAACATCAAAAGACTCCGGATCAACATCATCCTGATGCTGCAACGTAGAAACTTCCTCTTCAATGCGCTTTTTATATGCTGATATTTCTGTCAATAAAGTCTTTGTTATGCTTGTGGGCAAATCGCTCAGTTGTAAAAGTTCGTCAAGCGCACCCAAACATACGGTGGGAGATGTAATGCGAAGTTTATTTACATCGCGAAATTCAAGATAATCTTTATATATTTTTTTTTGGCGCATTTTTTCTTCGCCGTATTTTTCCACCAATCGATGAATGCGCGCCTTCTGCGCTGAATCAAATTTCGATGCCTGAAGAATTTTTTTTGTGTAAAGAAAATCAAACACTGTTTTAAGATAAAATTTCCTTGCTTCTTGCTGTTGGGCAGGGTATGCCTTAAGCTCAGCCCTTAGCTCGCTTCTTGGCACGCCCAATTTTTCTAAGACTTTTACGCATGATTTCCTCAACGCAACAAAAACAGCTCGAAAATCATCTCTCTTACCCTGAAGGGAGGCAAAAAATTCCTGAAGACTTTCGATATACCGTTCTTGGGGAGAGGGAAGAACATACACCACCTGAAGAAGCGCCTGATACGCATTTTCGATAGCATCATCAACTAGCGCTTGATGATCTTTTTTATCAGAAAGCGATGCATTATAAAAAGCAACGCATCGATAGAGGTCAAATGCGATTCGAAAATGCTCGGGAGGATAGGACTCCTCGATTGTGGAGGGTTGTGGCTGATAATCAGTCATTGTTTTTGCGCTATTTTGAACCACGATAATAGCACAAAAGAGCCCTTTTGTCAAGAGCGAGACACAAAAAAAGCTTAATAATATAACGTATCCTTACTAATTTTACCGTTCTCTTAGTCTAGATGTTTTTGGTAGCGCAAAAAGAATTTGAATAAAACACCAATTGTTCTATCTTCGCGTATTTCACCTTCTTTGCATAATTCTTTCACTTCTTCAAACGTTTTCCACTCAATGCTTATTACCTCACCGACCTCAAGTTCCTGTCCTTTTGCACTATTTTCAAACTCGTTAACAATAAAATAAAATAAATCCCACTCCACGGTTGCTCCGGCATGGGCCGTTGTGAAATGATTGATGTTTTTTACAATAAAGCCTGTTTCTTCCTTGCACTCGCGCTTTGCCGCTTCCAGAGCACAGGGTAACATATCTTGCGATCTATGCCGTTCATACTCTTCCAGTGTGTCAAAAACTTTTCCTCCCGGAAGACGGTAGTCATACGCATTCAATTCAGTGCGAAACTCTTTTGTGATTAACAGCTGATTGTCTTTTATAATAATCAAGCGAACTCCGGGAGAACGGCGAGCAATCTCAAGCACAACACTCTTTCCATCTGCCTTCATCGGCTGCTTGATAATTTCAAATATCTTTCCCTTATACGCAACTTCTTCAGGCCCATCCTTTTGCAAGTGATTCATAATGTTGAAAGTATAGCCACTCTGCTCAAAATTACAACGCTTTATGTCTTAAATAGAACCAAAAAAGAGCGCGAATTTCTTCGTGCTCTTTTTTGGACCCGGAGGGAATCGAACCCTCAACTCAACCATGCCATGGTCGTGTATTACCATTATACTACGGGCCCTCAAAAATATATCCCTCATGGGCAGTACAGGATTCGCCTACAACTCTCGGTTCGCCGTCGCTCGCCTCGGTCGCAGGCCGCCCCTCGCGATTTTGCCTACTGACAAAATATCGCTGCGGTCTTCTCATCCTGACACAACATACATAAGTATGTTGTTTACTGCCATTCGTTTCACTCATGGGCAGTACAGGATTCGAACCTGTGACCTTTCGGATGTAAACCGAACGCTCTAACCAGCTGAGCTAACTGCCCCTACAACGAATGAGAGCTCTGAATATGTTTATATCTATGAACACACCCAGAGCTCTCAAAATGCGCGGGAGAGGATTTGAACCTCCACACCCTTGCGGGCACCAGCCCCTCAAGCTGGCGTGTCTACCGTTTCACCACCCGCGCACAACATTACAGAATACCAAGCTAGTATAGCTGCTAATAAAAAGTAATCAAGTGTCAAACCTACTGAAAAAACGCTCAGGAGAGCGCTTTTTCTTTGAGCTTCTTTTTGCTTGACCGCAGATAAAAAAGCTTTGCGCGCTGTGTGGGTGCCTGTTTTATTTTGTCTACTTTTGTAATAGAAGGAAGATAGAGGGGAAAAATCTTCTCAACGCTTACACCGTGGGACATCTTGCGCACCGTTATTGTCGCACCATTAGTCATGCCGCCCCTGCGCTGCAGCACAATACCCTCAAAAACCTGGATGCGTTCTTTTTCCTCGCCCTTAGGGTTCATTTCTTTGATTTTCTGATGGATTTTCACCGTCATGCCCGGTACAACACCATCAAACAGATTAGAGTTCATAGGATTACTGGACTACAAATAATGGTACCAGTATGCACGATATTCAATACTTCGTCAATACTTCCTCAAATTCCTCAGGAATATCACAAGAAAACGCCTGCTTCTTCCCTGTAAGATCGGTAAATGTGAGCTGGTATGCATGGAGCATAAGGCGCGAGACGATAATGGGCTTTATTTTTTTACTCTTATAGACAGTATCACCAACAAGAGGGTTGCCGACCGCATACAGATGAGCTCTGATTTGATGGGTGCGCCCTGTCTCGGTGACAATACGCACTAAACTGCAAAACTTCGCTTGCTTCTCAACCCAATAGTGGGTAATCGCCTTTCTCCCTTTCTGAGTACTCGCCACAATCTTGGGCGATGAATTTCTTCTTCCAAGTAATAGAGAGATGGTTCCCTCCAGTGGCAGAGGCACGCCATACGCAACTGCATAGTATTCTTTTTTAACTGTATGAATTTTAAATTGCCGTTTCAGCGAGTCGAAACTATCCTGATTGCGAGCGATTACCATAACACCGGATGCGTCCTTATCGAGGCGATGGACAATGCCGGGGCGCTGCGGATCATCACCCACTTTTGCCATTTCAGGATAATGCTCAAGTAAAAAATCTACTAGGGTGCCGCTTGGATGCTGGGGGGCAGGATGAACCACAAGGCCGCGTGGTTTACAGATCACAATACACTCGGTATCCGTATGAAGGATTTTTGGCACAATAATTGGTAGCGGTTCTTGCACGTTCTTATCTTCGATTTCTATAACGACTGTATCGCCCTCGTACATGCGAGTATTCTTTTTCCCCACCTTTCCATTCACATGAACATTCCCTTTACTTAATCGCTTCTGAATTTCAGAACGAGTAACGCCCAATAAAGAAACAAGTGCAACGTCAAGCCGCATACCATCGAGTTCTTTTGTTATAGAAAGATGCATATTATTGCAGTTGTAGTTCTTTTTTTAAAAACGCTAATGCCTGGCGCTTCGTACACACTCGCTTGGCAAGCTGCTCCTCGCGCACCAGTAGTATGTATTTCCCCACTAAAGGACCGGGTGATAGGCGAAGCGCCTTCATTATTTCATCCCCATTGATAATAGGCTTAGGTAACGTTGCCTTTCGATGGAATCGCTGTTCATATTCCTGGAGCCGTTTTGTAAGTGCACGATAACTTCCAAGGCTTGACTTGCCATCTGCGCGTTTTGAACTAAGAGTATCAACAAAAACAAGTTGGCGCAGCAACAAGCCTCTCCGCGGATCGCGGAAAAAATATTTTTCCAGCGTAGTATGCTTAATACGTGCTACATCAGTATTCAACACAAGAAGGTGGTAGTTGATAAGCCACCAAATATCCTCGGAGGAAATATCCATACGCGCAACGGATGCCAAGCGCAAGCGTTCTGCAATGCGCTTTGCAATATCTGCCCCAATTCGATCATGCCCATCAAACCGTATGCGATCAACACCGTCTTTTTCCGGCGTTTTTAGAGCTGGTGGCTTGCCAATATCATGGAAGAGTAGGGACCACAGCAAAAGAGGTTCCACAGAATGAGATCCAAATTCTTTCTTAAATCGCTTACTACCTATATTTTTAAAACACAGCTCTGTGTGCGTCCACACATCTCCCTCACTATGCCAGAGAGCCGGTTGCACGCACCCTTTCATGGCAAGAATAGGCGGCATCAATTCTTTGAACACTCCATAGCAATCAAAAAGTTGAACTGCCTTACGAGGATATGCACTCAGCGCAAAGCTAAGTTCTTTTGCAATCGTCTCATAGGGAACGGCGCGCAATGTGTTGGCGTCGTATTTTTTTGAATTGATTTTCGACGGATGTATTTTTTTGTTAATTTTCCCCATACCTGCTTGGATCGCCTGCGATGTTTCACGCTCAAGGGTAAAATCAAGCTGGCATGAAAACCGTATAGCGCGGAGCATGCGGGAATAATCTTCCGCAAAGCGTGTTGCCGGCTTGCCAACACAGCGAATGATTTTTTTTGGCATATCATTCATTCCCCCAAACGGATCGATAAGCGTGCCGTTCGCCAAATCAATAGCCATAGCATTGATAGTAAAATCTCTCCTGGAAAGATCGTCTTCAATGGGTAGGCGCCAATCGCTTTTGATGACAAAATCCCGATAGTGCCCCGTAAAATGTCCCGTGTGCTCTGTGCGCGGCAATGCAATGTCAAACGGCTCGAGAGATGGAGTGCGCTGTACACATTTCGGAACAAACTTTAACACGCCAAATCTTCGACCAACCGCATTGACGCTTCCCAGTGTACGCAATTCTTTTTCAATAGATCTCAGGGAAACTCCGCGAACAACAAAATCAAAATCCTTTGTTTGCCTTCCTAAAAGCGTGTCACGAACAACTCCGCCCACAAGATATGTTTGGGATTGCGGATACCTGCGGCGAAGTTTTTTGATAAATGAAAATTGCGCATCGGTAGCGATGTGCATAATAAGCGTACGGATCCTTTTGATATGCAGTACTGCCATAGGTTTAGGCCCTCTCTTCACAATTACCTGTGTGTATGATACCATACAGAAACTCATAAACTAATGCAAAGGGCTTTGGGCGATTAGCTCAGTTGGTTAGAGCGTCACATTGACATTGTGAAGGTCAGAGGTTCGAGTCCTCTATCGCCCACCAGGAAGATAAGCAACACAACTGTTTGTGTTGCGTGGGGACGAGAAGCGCGGAGCGATGTTTTGCTAGCAAGCAAAACCGCGAGCGGCGGCCTGCGACCGAGGCTTGCGACGGCGAGCCGAGAGTTGTAGGCGAGTCCTCTATCGCCCACCAGAGAAAATACCATAAGGGCCTGTAGCTTAATGGTAGAGCACCCGGTTTGCATCCGGGAAATAGGAGTTCGATTCTCCTC
>JBBTRI010000002.1 GCA_038065255.1 Patescibacteria group bacterium | reverse complement strand
CCGGCTTCGGCAAGCACCACCGTTGATATACGCTGTTTTACAGAAGATGAATCCGCTATCAGAGATGCTCTACGAGCTACTATTGCAAAGCATGATAGAATCGACGTAAAAGAACTAATTACCGGTTTTCCGTATGGAAATGATTGCACACACCACGCCTTCCAACTTTTTAAAAAACTTGCACACGACCTGTATGACATTTCTGTAGGAACAACGGTCTCACACGGCTCATCTGATGCGCGTTACTTTGCTCAAAAAGAAATTCCCGTTCTCCTTATTAACCCAACCGGCGGAGATTATCACTGTGATTCTGAATGGATTGACCTTGAAGATCTTGAACATTACTATCAAGTATTGAAACAATGGGTGTCCCATGTGGCAAAAAAATAAGCCGCTGGTTAACGGCTCTAAGTTGGGAGTGATTTTTTGAGACGATTGTAATATTTATTTCGCTCCGCAAGGGTTATGTTGTAGAGTGTTTCAGCATGGAGGAATACTGCCTTGATTGCGCGTTTCAAACCTTCCATTTGTCAAGCGCTCCCTCAAGTGATTCGATTACATAGAGGCTCAGATGCTCGGGATATTTGTAGATGTCGAATGTCATGGTTCCATGGTAGGTGATGGTGATAGAGCATGACACCTTATCTCCAAAGTGCTGGACCATATCTTCGACTTCTTTTCCAAAACCATCAACACCTTCTTTGATCAGATCTATAGCTTTGATGTATTCAGAATGTTCAAGTAGCTCTTGGCTGCTGCGAGTGTGCAACCCGCTTTCCGCCCGACCTTTTTCACCCTGCCGAACACCTTCAACGTGTCCGACTGCCTTATCTACCGCTTTGATATAGAGTTCAAGGCTGTGCTTAAAGCGTACAACAGAACTCCACCTCATACTATCGACCCGGTAATGTTCGTCTGTTGCAAGAAGATGGTCGTCTATCGCCTTTTCTTTGGCATTATCGCAATCCTGTATAAGGTGGCGTAACATTTCGATTCGTGATGTGCGTTGCGATACATCTGCCTGAAGGTCGGCGATTTTCCCGATACTAATCTGCCCAAAGGGATTTTTGAATCCGAATAGAGTTTTCGTTGGCACAGGTGCAGATCCGCCAAGCTGTCTAATCTCCGCTTTAGCAGCATCTTGCTCCTTACGAGCGGTTAATAACTCGCCTTCATGCTTTCGTTTTGTCTCATCTATTCCATCGAGAGTGGCTTTGAGCATGACCAGAAGCTGGTCGTTGCCGGCCTTATGCTGTTGACTCATTGGTGGTAATGTACATAGTTCTACCCTAAGTATCTTTTCCTTTGTTGTCAAGCGTGGTAGGCTCCATATATACTATGTCGAATTTCAAGAACATTGCCGTTTGCCATGGCAAATCGTGCGGTCCCAAGGGGGCATCACGCATCAAAAAAATACTTGAACAATGCAATACATTCAAAAGTATAAAGATTCAAGAACGTGAATGCTGCGGCCGCTGCGAGCATAGCTGCACGATTGTCATAGACGACCAAGCGATCAGTGATTTATCGCCGGATACGCTTCAAAAAGCTTTTTTGGATAATCCCTCGCAAGCTCTTGCCGAAGCGCACAAAAAAGATATGCAGGCATCCAAGGATCTTGACCGCATACTCTCCGATGACGGCTTGCTTTGACGCGATTGAGAAATAGTTTTACACTACTAAGTACTATGCCGCTTCTCACGCTTTTCCAAAAAAAACCGCAAAGCGCTCCTCCTCAAAAACCCTCTTCTCCGCAACCATCCAAACAATCCGAATGGAATCTCTTTGAAGAAGGGCAGCTCCTTATTGATATGTACGAGCGCACCGATGCCATTGTTGTACGCTCGCTTGTTGCAGGCATTGAACCCGACCAACTAGAGATTTCTCTCCACAACGACATGCTCACCATTCGCGGTGTACGAAATGACTGTGAAGAACTCTATGACGACCAATATTTGCTGCGAGAATGCTACTGGGGAAGTTTTAGCCGATCGATTATTATTCCCCTTCCTGTTCAAACCGACGCAATCCAGGCAACCTTCAAGAATGGTGTTGTCACTATTGTCTTACCCAAGTGCGAACAAGAACATGCAATCCCACTTATGGAAGACAGTATGCAAGATGAACAGCTCCCGGAAATTGAAGACGATGAATCTCCCTACTGGGAAGATGACGAGGACGAGAAGGCACCGGCATGAAACAATCACTACACTCATTTTTTTCCACAAGGCTCCTCATTGGAAGCATTGCTCTCCTCCTTCTTATCGGCTCCGTGCCGTATTTTTATAGTATCGCGAAAACACTTGCTTCAAATAACACACAGGTTGCCCATGGCATACAGGTCGGTGATTTTGACATAGGCGGCATGAATGGCGAAGAGCTTCGTGATCTTCTTGAACACAGCTATCAAACAAGAGTAGATCAAGGTGTGGCGGTGCTGTTCGATGGAACAACATCTCTTTTGCGCGAGCAAGCTCCTCTTGACACAGACATTCCCATTCAAACACAGGATCGCCTTTTTTCCTATGACTATGAAAAGACAATTGAAGATGTTTTTTCGACAGGACATTCAGATTCACTCATTGAAAATGCCTTTCTGCGCGCCAAGCTGATAGTTGCCAAACAACACATATCAATAGCCGTTTCAGTGAACCATGAGGTGCTCAATGCAATGCTCGAACAGGCGTTTCCCGGCAAGCAGCATCCTGCACTACCTGCCGACCTTATTTACAATAAACAATCTAAAACATTTACTACTCAACCAGAACAGTCTGGTATTGTATTTGATAGTAACGACGCAGCTAATCAGCTGCAGAGCGGCCTCCAACAAGGCCTAGCTCCAACCATTACCCTTCACACTATTGAACAGGCACCACCGCTTCGAGCTTCGGACATCGAGAAAATGGTTATAGATGCACAGGCTCTTGTACGCGAGATCACACTCAAAACCGATGATACACATGTATGGAAAGTGCATGCTTCAAAAGTCGCTTCATGGATTACTATTACTCTTTCCAACGCAAAACAACCCGCTCTGAGCGTCCGCACTGATAGCATTAAAGCCTACCTTGAGTCTACTATTGCTCCTGCGATCTTTACAGAAAGTAAGGATCCGCGATTTGAACTGCAAGAAGGAAAAATAGTCATTATAACACAACCCCAGGATGGACAAAAGCTTGCAGTCGAAGAGAGTGTCAATCTCATTCAAGCTGCTTTGCTGGAAAACGTGAGTAATGAAATTATGCTGCCGGTTAACCATCACCCATCAGCCCTTCTTTCCATCCCCAACCAAGACTCAATCAAAGAAGTTGTCGGGTATGCAGAAACAAATTTCAAAGGAAGCCCAACAAACCGAAGGAAAAACATAGCAAATGGCGCATCACGAATTAATGGCATACTTATTCAACCACAGGAGGAGTTTTCACTGCTTTCCTACCTGGATCCAATTGATGAGACAACCGGTTTCCTTCCCGAACTCGTTATCAAAGGAAATGTGACTAAGCCCGAATATGGTGGCGGGCTCTGCCAGGTGTCTACAACACTCTTTCGCGCCGTTTCCTACGCAGGGCTGCCCATTATCCAGCGACGTAACCATTCATACCGCGTAGGATACTATGAACCTCCCGTAGGATTTGACGCAACAATCTACTCTCCTGCGCCGGATTTTAAATTCCGCAACGACATGGCAACCCCTCTATTAATACAAACATCAATAAAAGGAACAAAAATTTCCATAACTCTCTGGGGAACAAAAGATGGGCGCATAAGTGAAGTGGATAAGCCGACAGTATACAATATTCGAAAGCCTCCTGATACAAAAATAATCGAAACAACCGAGCTTGAACCTGGAAAGAAAAAATGCACCGAAAAGGCGCATGCGGGCGCTGATGCATTTTTTGAGCGCCGTGTTACCTATCCGTCCGGAGAGGTGAAAAAAGAAACATTCAAAAGCCACTACATAGTCTGGCCTGCAGTATGCTACGTAGGAAAAGCAAAAGAACCCGAGAATCCTCAGTCTGTTTCCGAACCTACGTCAGAACAACAGAGTGTGCCTGAATAATACTTCAAGCACATAAACTAAAAACTACCCCCTAACAGTGGGTAGTTTTGTATGTTTTGTACCAATCATCTGGAGACAAGAAAACGCACGCATCGGTTCAGTAAGCGAGAAGCCCTCTAAACGAAACGTACATCCCCATGCTTGTCGTGTCTCCAGGTGAACAGTACGAAGCCCTCCTTGCTCTATAGTGCCAATCCTACCACAGACTTTTTATTCTGTCAAGAGTCTGGTTGAACAATTTTATTGCTCACTTCTCTCTTCTGTCGAAGAGTCAAAAAATACTATGATTATACTGTTATTTTGCCTTCCCTGCACTTGAGAGTAAGACCATGCGTTCTTCGATTGTCTTTTGAATCAAATTGCGTGCATCTTTGAAGAAATCGCGTTCATCATAGCTGGTAGGGTGTTCAATAATAGACTCCCGTATTCCGGCAACAAATGACGCCCTCAAATCCGTACCGACATTCACCTTTGCAATGCCAAGAGAAATGCATTTCCGTATCGCTGAAGGACGTATGCCATGCGCCCCCTCAAGACGAAGACAGTCGTTCAAATCTTCACAATTTTTATGCATTTTTTTTTGTAATGAACGTGACAGTGTACTTGCCCCATGAAGAACAAGCGGCACTCGAACCCTCTGCTGAATTTTTTTCAGCCGACTATAATCGAGTCTTACATCTCCTTTTGCTTTGAACGCACCATGTGATGTTCCAATAGCTATAGCAAGGGAGTCCACCCCGGTAGTACGCACAAATACATCTGCTTGATCGGGATCTGTAAAATGTTGCTCTGCGCCAGTTTCTCCATCTTCTTGCACTTTCAGAGCACCTAATTCAGCTTCAACGGAAACGTGGTGTTTATGAGCATAGGCGACCACTTCTTGGGTATTTTTTATATTTTGATCATAGGGCAAAAGTGAACCGTCATACATTACAGATGTCCATCCAATGTCGATGCACTGTTTAATTAAAGCTATGTCTTTCCCGTGATCAAGATGAAGTACAAAAGGAATTCTGCCCTGTGTAACTATGCTAACAAGCGCCTTAAGCACTGCAGGACCGCCAGCGTAGGCTATGGAGCTTTCGCTCGTTGCAATAATTGCCGGAGATTGTTTGTTGATTGCGGCCCGCACGACTGCCTGCACCATTTCGAGATTATCAATATTAAACGCCCCTATCGCATAGCCGCCTTTTTGTGCCTTTAACAGAAGTGAACGTGATGAGACAAGCATACAGGTTCTATTATCCAATCGTCGTACATTTACCCTTGCATGTACGAATTCGTTTCTCAAGTTGGGACTTTGTTAGAAGTCCCTTTTGTGGGCCAACATGCTCGATAACAGAAGCTGAGTTTGCAGCTCCCCAGAGTAGTGCATCTGAAAGCGGCTTACCATGACAAAACGCAGCTAGCAGTCCTGTTGAAAACGCATCGCCCGCACCTGTGCGTTCAAGTACGCGAGAGGGAAGTGGTTTGGTATAAAAATGCTCATGCCCATTAAAACCGTATGCTCCTTTAGGCCCGTCAGTAATAACAACAATTTCAGGACCGGCGGCATGGAGATCTTTTAATCCGCTTGTTAAATCAGATCCTAATTCTTTGCCGAGAAGCCTACCTGCTTCTTCTTTATTTACTATCAACACTGAACAAAGCTTAAGGACGTGTTTGAGTTTTTGTATTCCTGCCCGAAGCTGAAGCGTTCCGGGATTAAAAGCGAGCTGTGTTCCGTTCAATCGAAGTTGTAACAATAACTGCGTATGTATTTTTTCAAAACCCTTTCCCATCGATGTGAGATATATCCACTTCGCCCGCGCAAATTTCGGCAAGGTATATGATCGCGGATGATGGTATCCTAAAATTGTCCGTTCAGTATGGAAGTTAAGAACAACAGCATAATTGCTTGTACTCCGTTTTTGGATGATAAGATATTCTGGCGATACGCCCTCATCCCGTATATCTTTGAGAATTCGCTTGCCGTTATCATCATCTCCAATAACTGAATAAAAAGCAGTTTTAAGCCCAAGTCGCGCTGAGCCGACAGCATTATTACACGCATTGCCGCCAACGGTAAACCGCATTTCTTTGACAGGAATCTTATCCGCATACGAAAGACAGAGCCAGCAGTGGTCGTGGTCGGACGAGCAGAGCAACGATGCATCGTCAAGCTTTAGAAACGAATTCAGAGTTGCGTCGCCTATTGAAATGATATCGTATTTATATGAAGATTTTTTTTTCATTGCCGTCATAGGTTAATCTTTGGATTTCTTTCGTTCTAAAATGGCTACTTCCCGCACGAGCGCCGTGAGGTCTTTGTCTAGTTTTTCGAACCGAACAAATATTTTGAAAATGAGATAGAAAAGTGCGACAAGTGAAAGATATAGAATTGCATCAGTCCCTCTTCCGACTTGCAATACAGAAGCAATAGTATCTGCTAGTGTCGGCTGCCACACTACTATGATACCAAGAATCCAAAACAAAGACCACAGTACACAAAGCGTTAAGGGAATTTCTTTCTTTCGAAATTTATTGACTGTTTTGAGAATAACAAATCCGCTAACAAGCGTAACAAGGAGTTGGATGAGCTGAAAATTCATAGATTCGATGGGTGTTATGAAAGAAGTTTGCTCCAAATAAGTCGACGTACAATATCAAATGTTCTTCGCAGTTGAGAATCGCCGCGCGCCTTTGTGTGCTCCAATGAGTATGCCGTATACCGAATCGTAACGGGTATCTCAACGGTGCGCAGTTTTAGGCGGACAATTTCATGAAGAATTTCTGAAGCATGTGCCATTTTATTTTCCGTAATGCGTATGCGCAGAGCAGCGCTTCGTGAAAATGCACGCAGACCATTGTGCGTATCGGTAAGTCGAATACCGGAAAAAAGAGTAGTAAATAAAATACCTCCCTGCAATAGAAGTTTTCGCGTTATAGGAATAGACTGCTGAGTATCGAAACGCAAGAAACGCGAACCCAACACAACATCGCATACTCCTGCCCTGAGGGGGCCGAGAAGTGAGGGGATATCTTCAACACAGTGCTGTCCGTCTGCATCGAAATGGATAATAATATCTGCGCCATGCATCAATGCATAGGTCATTCCTGTCTGAAGCGATGCTCCCTGTCCGCGATTAAGCCGATGCCGTAGAGCAATAGCTCCCGCACGTTCAGCTATCTCGCGTGTTGCATCGCGAGAGCAATCGTCCACAACAACAATATTCGAAACTGCCGGCAGAAGGCGCTCTATAACACTACCAATCATTTTTTCTTCATTATAGGCGGGTATTACCGCCCATGTACTGGGTGTCTGCATAGTGCTTCTATCTTAGTGAATAGATAGAAACTAATCAAGAATACATACAGAAGTCCGATATAGGCCGCATTGACAAAAATGTAAAAATATGCTATAAAGGCATCATGAGTACATTAAAATCTCTACGATGTATCGCTAGACAGATTTTTGGATTTTCTGTAGGAGTATTTGTTGCTGCATGCACAGCACCACTCCCGCGCGTGAGTAACTCAATTATCGTGCCCAGCCCGACTATCTCCACAGTTCCAAACATCCAACCGCTTCGACAGACTCCAGATGCACAACAATCACCTGATGCAACCAAAAGTAATCTTACTCCCCTGCCAGATTTTGTGATTAACTATAAACCACAGATCGTATCGCTTGCAACTCGCTCGAGTAATATTGCTACGATCAGCAATACTGCTGACTGGAACTTAGCATTTGCCGCAACAGTGCAATCAAATTATGGCTATCTCGATAGTCTTCGGTTTACAAAAAAGGGTACAATGCCGGACGAACTTATTATCGATACAAGATTTTGGTATCTTCGTCAGGTAGAACAATGTTGTACAGTGAGAGATGGTACCATACGCGGAGGTACTACCCTTGGCGGCACTCATCCACTTACTGATGGCACTGTTGATTTTCCAGGGAGTCCTTCAAAAATCTATACTGCCTTCACTAAAGATGCTCTAGCATTTGGACTATTAGTGAAAATCAACAAAAATCGTGTTATAAGCGGGATGACACTTGGATTCGATATTGCTACGAATGATTTTGAAGTAGTATTTGGAATGCTCGATGCGTCAAAGAGCCATCAGTACTATAAGTGGCCCAACATGCAATACGTTGGATTGCCACTCTCAGGGGAGTTACTATCATACGAAGTTGCAACCCCATCAACACCATCCGTCCTCTAAGGGCGGTTTTTTTATGACTTTCTATGACTTCATGCTAATACTCCACAGGAATTCAAAAATTTGAAGAAAGCTAAATGAAAGATCCTGTGAATGAATGATAAACGATGTTCCTTCTTTTATTGACGATATAACACCGATATTTTTTTCATAAATATAGATTGATGCTTTCAGGTCAACATATGATGGCAGATATCGAATCTGCCGCAAATAATTTGCTTCCTTATTAAACAGGGGTTCATTAAGAACATCCTGCGTCTTAACACGAAGCGAGCGGCTCTGAATGCACTTTTTCACGCGGCGCCCCACCCAATCCTCGATGTATGCTCGATCAACGACCTGGAGAGTGAGCTGCGAAGGTGAAAAATATGAGTACCGCTCTTTTGTTGTAGCGAGAATATCCTCGTATACTTCCCGAGCCGCATAGGGACCTTGAAAAAGTTGAACAAAGGGCTGCAATCCTTTTTCGGAGTAGAGCGCAAGAAAATCAGGAAGTAAATCCTTGAGTTGATGGCGCTGACCGTCGAATTTCTTGTAAAGCTCTTTGGGGTGGGTTGGTATAAAGACTTTTCGTTTGCCTTTTCGAATGACACTCACATATCCCCGCTCTTCCAATACTCGAAGATTGTCATACACTGCCGTTCGTCCAACCGAAATATCCTGAGCGAGCTCCCCGGCGGTAGTCTCTCCTTTTGATAATGCGGCCAAATAAAGTGAGGCGCGTTGTTCATCAAGACCGGTGGAAATCAGCCATTGTAATAGATTACTTTTCATATGTCAATTATTATTGACGAAGTATTTGCCATTTTATCTTATATTAATAAGTATTATTGTTTTAGTGATACATATACTTAATTATATTTTACACTATTTTTTACTCTTTGTATAGTTTGTCATGTGTTCATTGACAAGAAGACAACACCAATCGAATTCGACCGCAGTAAAGTGACGTTTCAACCATGCCCGCGTGAGTTCCCTGAGTTGTGGAGGCAAGAGGACCTGACGCTTCGTCAGGTGACTGTCCAGGATATTGACGGGGTGCGAAGACTCTATTTTGCTCAGGACATGCCCGAGGCAATTGCCCACAACAACATCTTGCTTAGGCTGCATGGCTTCCTCGTACACGACACCGTGCTGTTGGGGCCACGGGGAGGTTGCGAATCCATGGTCGACCTCACTGCAATCATCGAGCGATTCGATCTTCCTCAAGAATGTCTAGAGAGAGCACGTGAGTTTGGTCTTAACGAAAGCGCTCGTTGCTGCATATCTTACGGTGAGCACCTGGGGCACCGCCTAAAAATGAAAGAGTGCACTGCTGTTGCCAGAGAAATCTGGGCCCCGCCGGCGTACCATGGAGAAATCATTGCTACTCCATGGCCTGAATTGGAACTATGGTTTCGGAAGCATATTCTGGAACAGGAAGCGCACACAAAATAGATTGAGGAGGAGATTATGTCGGACACGTGTGTCATCCCGGCCACATTCACGGTCGGAGGTCGGACATACCGAATTCATCCTGTCGTACAAGAAGAAAACGATGTTGAAATCTACTGGAGGGATGTGCGAACGCTAGGATTAGAGATAGGGGCAGCAATGGACAAGGAGGATGGCGAACACATCTACAAGCATTACCGCGAAATTCCAAAAGATTATCGCGGGGGCTTCGCGTATTCAAAAGGTGAAGGTGGGATTATCTGGCACCAGGAGTGGCCCAACTCAGAGGACTGGAAGGATAAATACGGTAATGCCATATACCTGAACCCGGGTGTCCATCTAGCGTTCCCGGACTGGGAGGATACAAGCGGGAATTATATTCTCATGATGCCGCAAAATCAGTGGTGGAATATATTTCCGCGATCACTCGAAGAGCCGGTATACATTAGACTTCCACGCATGAAAATTCACGGCTATTCCCATGTCCACCTCGTGTCCCGCGAATCTTAAAACTCCAGAAACATCTGATACTTCACCGGCAACCATAAAAGGATAAAGGAGGATGCAATGTTGAATCCAGATAAAAGGGCGCGCGTGTCTTCACTGCTATACAAACGATCGGCACCATCCAGTGCTTTGATGAGGAGAAAAGGAATGGATGAAAGCAAAACATCCGGTATAGCGCTCGTCCTCGAATGCCTCCAAGAGGTAGGCATCAAGTGCACCCCACTGGGGAAAGGGGGAATTGTTGCGGAAGGAGTTGATCCCATCAAAGCGCTCAGCGTCCCCGCCTTCCGCGACATCATAACAGAGAGTGCGGAATTGCTAAGCGCACCGACTGTCAGACAAAATTCGCCCACAGCCAGAAGGGAGTGCCATACGAACCATCAAAGAAAAAGGTGGCTCGCTGGAGCGCAAAAAAGAATGCCAATCAAGTACTGTCGAAGTGGAATACCATTTCGTAGTAGCGGGACATGAGGTGCATGTCACCGCACTGACACTGCGCGGATATTAATGCCATTGCCAAGGCAATCCGGCACAAAGGATTCCCGTACAGAATCCATCGCAATAGGTGGGTTCTTTTTCTTACTGAAAATTTACCAAAACAAAAACACCGATCTTGCGATGAGTGCTTTTGGAGCGGGTTAGTAGATGACGTTAAGACCTCTTGGGTGGTTGGGGAGAGGTTTTATGTGCCCGTTTTATCAGAAAGTGGAGTGGCTGCAGTATAGCGCAACACGACGTTAAGATTTATCTATTTCAGGTCGTGTTAAGGGCTCGCTTGATTGGAGTTTGCTCTCAAGTATTTGCATTTTGCTCTGATACTCTCGAAGGAGAGTAAAAAGCTTATTAATAGTGATTTGCGTAAGCTTATTTTCCAAAGAAGAATCTTGAATATCTTTTCTCTTCTCTTCAACTACCCCCTTCTCTCCTTCAATACTACTCTTTATTTTCTGAACATGCCGCTCGAACAATTTAGGAACTGCATCGACGTTAGTAAACTTAAATTCGCGATCCTCTTTCTCCATATTTTCTATAGTCTCGGAGGTCAACCAAGATGGTACTAGATTAGAGGAATGATTTGCGACATCCTTACACTTTTGTACAAAAATATCAATATTTTTTTCAAGCTACTCCCCAGAGTGATTAAGATTGTACCCACTTAGTAGCTTACCCAACCGAAAAAGAATGTTATTCTTCATTCCTTCCTTTATTTTTAAATATTTTTTAACTTCACTAACGAGTGCATGGGATTCGCTTTGTAACTTTGACACGTCCTCGACTAAAGTATGGAGTGTATTTTCTTTGTTCTTAATTTTTATTGATTCCTCTTCAGGATCTTGAGTCGCCCTCTTTTCGATCTCATGATGTTCTAATTTGAGTTTTTCTAGAGATTCAATCGCCAGTGCGATATCTGACGTTCTACTGAAATCAATTTTTTCTACAATACTCAATACTTCTGCCTTAAAATGCAAAATATTCTCTGCCATTGGGCTTTGATTCCCTCTATCCATCTGAATTCCATCCGCAACACTTATTATTTCTCTTTTTATGGGATGAAGTTGACGATAAGCCATCTCAAGCCACTTATTTAACTGGATCAACCGTTCTTTTGATTCGGGTGATAAGTCAGCTCCTTCCGTGATGGCAATTCTCCCCTCATATTCGATAAGAGAAATTGGCGTACTTTCATCTTTCAATTTACCGACAATAAAGTGTTCATCAACCCCAAATTTCTTACCTACTGTACTTTCACCTGGAAAGGCTATTTCGCCACGGGGAACATGACATATTATGCCCTCTTTGTTCCAAAACACACCTGCGGGAGTAAGTGCAAAGCAGTTGGAATTTTGTATGACAGCGTGATCTGGAGAGCGCACTATTGCTTCAGCAACACCAATGTCATTACCTTTCGTCCCATGATATATTGCTATCGTCTTCTCGGGAGAAAAAGACCGATACTTATCAATTAATCTCTTTGTTGACGACTCGGTTTCCATTGTCTGAACCATTTTTTCTGATACTAAAGGTAAATACTGCTCCCCGCAAGGAGGATGATTTGATGGCAATGGCAGAGGACTCTCTCCCATCTTTCGTTGTTCTTTTGTTTCCATAAAAAATATATGATCTCTCCTTCTGTCGACTAGTCTTCAAATTTAGATTACTCCCTTGCCCCACTTTTGCAATACAAAAACAGAGGATATTTCACCTCTGCTTTTGCTATAAAATCATCTGGAGC
>JBBTRI010000001.1:150082-171330 GCA_038065255.1 Patescibacteria group bacterium | reverse complement strand
CAAAAGATTTGTAGTACTCTTTTTTCTCACGGTCCCGAATGATAATAATCGGGAATCCTAGACGCTGAAGCTGGTACGAGATCAACACGCGGCCAATACGACCATTGTCATCGCAGAACGGATGAGTAGTTTCAAAGTCCAAATGGAATTTAGCAATCTTGTCTAAAAAGTAAGCAGACATATTGCTTGTGTATTCGGTAATGGTAGAGCCGATCAATCCCTCAACTTGTTCCGGAGCTGGAGCTATGTGTGTACCAACTCGGACATATTCGCCAGGGGCCCGAAAACGGCCAGCGATCTTATCGTCAATACCGCCGATAAGAATTTGATGCAAGAATAGTATAAGCTCTCGGTTTATTTCCGTCTCTTTGGATTTATTACGAATGTATTCGATGACTCGAGCAAGATTTTTTGCCTCATAGACTTCACGCAAGGAAATGGTACGAGCGACCTCCATATCCAAAAGAATCTTTTCGGTCTCCTTGAGGGTAAGAGTTGAGTTCTCGATAGCGTTGGAGTTGTAGACACTCTCTGGCATTTCAGCCTCATCGATCATGATCAAAAGAGAGTCCTTACCTTTTCGGAGGACGTCATACTCGGCCTTGAGAGCCTGAATGCGATCTTTGATTGGTTTGGTTGTTGCCATAGCTTTATATGATTCCTATAGAGACAGTGTAGCCTATTTATCTCTAAATGTCAATCTTTAGTGAATGACTTGCAATTATTACTTCCTATTCACTAAAGATTTTCTGAAATTGTGCGGCTCGAACCGCCTCCTCGCGGGGCGAGAGGCGCGAGTGGATTTTAAAAAACCATGGGATTTTGTTTTTGATTTTAAGACAAATCTGGAATTCAGGCAGGGGGATTCAAATACCAAAAATCTCCTTGGAGAGGAGATTTTTGCACAAAATGCATTTTTCCTGCGGGACATGGATTCGAACCATGATATCGACTTTCAGAGAGTCGCGTCCTGCCGTTAGACGATCCCGCATTAGGCGATTGTTGATGGAAATACTACTACAACTATGTGAATATATCAAGAGGAATCTATTGTTGTTCACGAAGAAGCGATGCTGCTGCTTTCAGTACGCGCTCAACAAGCTCGATATTCTCTGGCTTTCCGTCTTCTAGTTTTTTGGAAAGTGCATCAGTAAGTCCTTTTGCAGCATTCAGAAGCCGTACGGTTTCTTTGGGCGAACGCGCTTCAAGTATCGATTTCATCATCACATCTCTGAGGTTATTCATATTCTTATCATTCAACCTCAATATCTGCTTGCCACTCTCACGCTCAAGTATTCGCTCTTCTAGTGATTGCTGCTGTTTTGTTTCAATGTTCATATTACATTACATTGATGCGCGGACTAACGCCATTTCGATAGGCAAAAAGGGACGCGGGCAAAAACGTATTTCTTTATGCGCATCGAGCAGGTATCCGATACGTGCTGAGATATCTGAAGCCTGCATACCGCCTATTACAGTATCCATTTCCTGAAGTTGTCCCTTTGCCACATGATCAGAAAGATCTTCTCCATACGAACGAAGCATGCAATCTCGCAAATAATCGATTGCTTCGTTTAAAAAAACAATTGCATCACATCCTTTCTCCTGTGCTTTCTTAATTGCATCAAGGCCGTCTCTGGCAGATGCTATTAGCATGCTTTTGCAAAAAACCTTCACGAGTTCTGTATTTGAAAGTGGAAAAATAAGCGCTGCATCCTTGAGAGTAATGGTTTTGCCGGGCAAGGAAAGCACCTGCCCCAACAATACTTCGGCATCACGCTGAAAGCCATCTGCAAGGGTGACAACCTGTTCCAATACTGCCAGCTCGCATGTACGCTCCTCCTGAGTGCAGAGGACTTGCAATCGAGCAAGACTGTCATCAGGTGAAATCTTTTTAAAATCAAAGCGCTGACAGCGTGAAAGAATGGTAGCCGGAACTTTATGCAGTTCGGTTGTGGCAAAAATAAAAACAACATGGCTTGGCGGCTCTTCGATGAGTTTCAATAATGCATTAAAGGCGGATAGCGAAAGCATGTGCACTTCATCGATAATGAATACTTTTTTTGTAAGGAGTGAATTGCCTACGCGCGCAGCAGCGATAATTGTGTCACGGACATTATCGACGCCGGTATTCGATGCGGCATCTATTTCCATGATATCAAGAGTTGAACTATCAAGAATTGCTTTGCATGCATCGCACGTATTGCATGGCTCTGCATTGTTTGCTTTTCGCTTTGTACAATTTAATGCCCGAGCAAAAATGCGCGCGGTTGTCGTCTTGCCGACAGCACGTGGGCCGCAAAAAAGATATGCATGCACGGTTGAACCCTGCACAAGTTCATTGACAAGTGTTTGTTTGATATGTTCTTGCCCTACAACATCTGCAAATACGAGTGGACGATATTTTCGATAAAGTGATGACATACAAGCGTAGTGTTCATGCTATGTTATATTTTTTTAATGATATTTTCCACCGCCGCCCAGGTGCTCTGGGCTGACTTGGGAACAAGAACGATAACCTCATCACCATGAACACCTTTGTAATAGGTAATACTAGCAGTCAAAACACGCCAGCGGCGTTCCCCAATACGCACAGAGTAATCTCGGGAATCAGATTGCTCAAGCGTGCCGATAAGCCTCTGACGTTCAGCAGGACCTATTTGTTTATAAATGAATGATCCACTGGGTGACATGGTCAATTTCATGGAATCACCTTCGATAAGTTTTGATTTAGAAGCATAATTTGCAGGCACCGAATACACCCTGCCAAAAGCATCAATCATCGCCTCTCCATTGAATACGCCCTCAATAATTTTTTGTTCGGGAATACGAATATCATCTTTCGATGGCGAGAGATCCACAAGTGTTGCTGCAATCGTTTCTTTCATCAATACGCTCTGTGTGGCAGTGATTTCTTTGATGGTACTTTGCTGAACTGTATGCGTAGACTGAAGCACCTTCAATGCTTCAAGGGCATGCGTGAGCGAGCGCAGGGCATCTTCAATAGCAGAGCATGCCATAGATAGCTGTTCGCTCTGTGGCGTATCCTGAACCGGCTTGGCAATGCGGTCTTGATATAATCGATCACTCTGGGATAAATACCGAGCATTAAACAATTCATCATGCATAGTAATACACAAAATAGGCTCTCGAGGCAGTGCCTTTATTTCATCTTAGCATTGAAGGGTGTTTTTGCAAGACAGCCTAGATATCCCAGTCGTCATCACTTTCATCGTCGCCGCCAAGTTTGCTTTTCTCAAAAATTTCCGCTTCCACAATTGCTTTATCGCGGCCGAATTTATAGCGCGAAAGTTGTTTGATTGCTTCAGCAATTCTCTGGTCTCCAGACGGATCTCTGGGTACTTTCATGCTAAAGGGGCGGGCTTGCTCGTTCTTCACCATGAGTTTGACATACGCAGTGTAGGCTTCAATATTCATGACATCAAATTCATTGAATGTCGGGGCAAGTTGTTTGGCAATCATTTCTGAATCATCCACGCCTATGCGATACACAGCAAGAGTACCGACATTTCCAAATACGGCATCCCGCACCTTGGTGTCTCCTTGTTTTGGTGAAAGTTGCGCAACGTATTGATGTGCCATAATAAGATTGAGTTTGTATTTTCGAGCTTCAGACAAGATGGTTGCAATACTGTCCGTAATAAAGTTCTGAAACTCATCCATATAGAGAAAGAAATCTTTTCGTTGGTCTTGGGGAATATGAACGCGCTCGAATGCAGCCATTTGCAGTTTTGTCACCAATATCATACCCAACAACTTCATATTCATCTCGCCGATTTTACCCTTTGATAAGTTCGCCAAAAAAATCTTCTGATTATTCATGATGTCGCTAAAATCAAAACTTGAGCGCGGTTGACCGATAATATTTCTCATCATGGTGTTTTCGATAAATGCACCGATCTTTGATACCAAGTATGGCAACATCTCTCCCTTGGTCTGTCCCGATGTTTGCGGCAACTCCTTTTCCCAAAACGCTCTGATAATAGGATCGGTAACATGTTTGAGTTGGAATTTTTGGAATTCTTTATCAGTGAGAATGCGGGGAATTTCTACAATGGTGTTTGGATTGTTGATATCCGACATGAGCGTAAGCATGGCATTGCGCATATAGTGCTCAAACATCGGACCGATCATGGATGGATCGCTTACCAGTTTATAGAAAATGGCGATCATTTCTCCGGTTGCAAAATCTTTTTCTGCTTCGCCGTGCACTTCAAGCATATTCAACCCCATTGGTCGATCGGTATCTCCCGGATCAAACAAAATGACATCATCGGCGCGTTCAGGCGGTATATTACGCAAAATAGCTTCAACTGCTTCACCGTGAGGATCAATAAGACAGCACCCCTCGCCATTCTTAATATCTTGGATCATCATATTTACCATGATCGTAGACTTACCGGTACCGGTTGTACCGATAATATACATATGCCGCCTGCGATCATCGCGAAGCATATGAATGGGAATGCGCTTCCCGCGAAAGACACTCTCGCCGAGAAGAATGCCTTCTTTCGGCACATTATGCGGCGGCGGAGCGGTGCGTGCTTTGAGCCATTCGATATTTGGCGTTTCTGTTGTGGAAAGAGGTAGGTGGTAGATGCTCGCAAGTTCTTCGGAACTTAATATGTACTTCTGTTTTTTGCGCCCAATAAAGGAACGATAAATAACGCTTTTGAGAAGGCGGCGCTTAGAAAAAATTCTCTGTTTTGCAAAAGATATGCCTGATTCTTGCCCTGAATATTGTCCGAATGCATGGACGATGTTATACAAATGCATTTTGGCAATATGCGCCTGGTCTGCACTTGTTACTATGCGCATATTCACTTCAAAACCAACCTTACCGCATTTTTCATCTATACCCTTGATAAGCTCTTGTTCCAGCGGCGAATGCTTATACATATGAGCAGGAGTCTGTTGGCTCATTTGCTGCTGACTACTGGAACGCGAAGAAAACATCGCTCCGATTTCTGAAATGATTGTATGCGCTATTTTTTTCCAGACGTTTGAGTGAAGTTCCTGCAAGCCCCTTCCCTGCTGCATACGTCGAGCGAGCCGATGCCCTCGCTCCCCCCAGCCATGCGGAGCTGTTCGCACCAGAAGCTGGATTACTGCTGTTTGATTCTTCTCTACCTTCGCAAGAGCGTTCGTAATGCCATTCAATGGGTCTGAATCCATTTTTTTATAGGTTTTAAAGGGGAAAACAGTGTCCTTACTTATGAGCATTGGGGCGCAAAATACAACTCCTTTAGGCCGAAAAATATTAAAATCTTCAACATCGGTTATTGTTGCCGATGGATACTGGGCGTGGAGCTGCTGTTGAAAAAATTGGATAAGAAACCGCGGCACCACGGCATAAAACCTTATGAGCCCATCCATTGCAACCATTTCGAGTGAAATGTGGTCTTCGCGCCCCAAAAAATATGCCTTAAACCGATTGCGCGAACGCACATGCCCAAGCGCAGAATAAAACGCTTCCATGACGGCTATGAGTTCTTTATAATCTTTTTTTGAGGATTTTTCTTCTTCCTCCTTCTTTGCACCTTCTTTCGGTACGCGTATCTGAAATACTTTTTTTTCCATTGCATGCGAAACCAGGTGCATGCGACGAAGTACATGGCGAACTATTAGCATGACAACATAGCCTACAACCCCCAGCACAAGCAACCAAAAAACCAGCGCATAGGTTGGGTTGGTTGCAAGTGTTATTTGAATACTTCCAAGAATGCCTCCTTCCATAGGTGGTTGGTTGAATTATTGTTCTTCTTTGAGATTCTCCTTTAGCTCAAGTATCTGTTCGGTCTTTATTTTCACTTCTTTTTCCAAAAAAAATTTATTCATGCCTGGCAACATCGAAAGCCATATGCGTATGAGATGGAGTATTTCAGAAATTTTTACCTTTACGTTTTTTAATAATACTTCAATGCGCGCCGCAGCCTTTTCTCCCTCTTGCTTGAATCTTACGCGTTCACTTGGGGAAAGCGACATGTACAGCTCCTTCAAATCTTCGGCAAGAATGTCTTCGATATCCTGCTGAAGCTGCGTTTTTACAGCAGGCATCGGAGGTGGTGGGGGCATCTGTACGGGCAGAGGAGGCTGTGGCAATTCTTTTTCGCCCGCCTCAACCCTTGGAGGAGCTTTTTTTTCACCACGAACTTCAATGACGCCTTCTTTTGAAATTTCCGGCGCCAACACTTTCTCAGGCCTGTGGGGCGCTTCTGGTGTTGGTAACTTCATGCCATCTGGCATATATATGGAGGGTATTATCTCTGAAGTGGTGGCGGATGACTCTTGAGCATCATCATGCCAATAACCGGGGCGACCATCCAAAACGAACGTTGGATATCCCCGGTAAAAAGCGCTTGCGCAAGACCGCTGGGAAAAACTTCACGGGGAACAAACATCAAAATGCTTGCCATCAGGAGTCCTACTTGAAAAAAGCTGAGTATGAGCGCCTGCAGCCAATTGTGCCCCGCATCTGTACGCATTGACATCTTTGTGGAAAATACCAGAAAAAAAATAAGAAACAATCCAACAAAGAGCCCCAGGCGATACCACGGATATAGATCTGATGGCTGGCGACTTAAGTATTGGATGATTAATGGCGTGTTGAGTGATAGTGCAAGCGCGCTATACAAACTCACCAATACCAATGCAAGCCGTTCACGGCTGACAAAAAAAGAATAAATCAAAACAGCAGTGACAAAAAAAATAAGCGTGAAGGCATCCCAACTTGGCATGTTGGTAATCGCCGCAGGGTCGATTCGAATGTTGAGTGCAAACTCTGGCATGGCAGTAGTATACCACACCGCGTGCCTACCTACAATCCTTCTTTTTTAAGCTGTTCAAATAATTCGCGCTGTTTTTTTGACAATTTATTTGGAACTTCAACGGTGAACCTAACAACCAAATTGCCTCTGCCTGATTTGTTCAAATAGGGAACGCCGAGATTTTTTAGCTTTATGAGCGTACCTGTTTGTATGCCAGGTTCTATAATAAGACCCGTCGGACCATCGAGCGTTTCAATAGTTACTCTATCGCCAAGCACTGCTTGAGAAAAGTGCACTGTCAATTGCATCAATATGTCGTTTCCCTCTCGACTAAATCTCCTATCTTGTTTTACCCTGACATTTACATAGAGGTCTCCGGCTTCACCGCCATAAGGAGGCACTTCCCCCATACCCTTGAGACGAATTGTATTCCCATCATCTATGCCGGCCGGAATAGAGAGTGTGATTGTTTCCTGGGCTTTCCGTACTCCTGTACCGCTGCATTCGCTACAGAGATTTTCAATGCTTTTTCCTGTTCCATGGCATGATGTACAGCCCGCGGCCGTTTGCATAGTTCCAAAAATCGTATGCTTCATCTGAGAAACAGTACCGCTCCCCTTGCAAACACCGCACTGTTTGATTGAAGATTTTTCTTCAGCTCGACTACCCTTGCACCGCTTACACTGAGCGGTTTTTGATAATGTAATATCTTTTTTTGCTCCCTTTATGCTTTCAGTAAAATCGATGCTTATACTCAAGCGCAGATCGCTGCCACGGCTTTGCTGGGCAGACTTGCGATGGGAACCAAATCCAAAAACATCGCCGAACAGATCGCCTATATCTCCCATATCCACATGAACGCCGCCGCCGCCAAAACCACCCTGACGCATCGCATCTTCCCAGGAAAACCCTCCCTGTCCCTGCCCCTGTGCGCCTCCTTCAAATACGCGGCCGTATTGGTCATACTGCTGGCGCTTGGTTGCATCAGAAAGCACTTGGTATGCTTCGTTGATTTCCTTGAACTTTGCTTCGTTACCCCCCTGTTTATCTGGGTGGTACTGGTGCGCCAAACGCCTGAATGCCTTTTTTATTTCATCGTCAGAAGCATTCTTTTCAATACCAAGCATGTCGTAATAATTTTTACTCATTGTATTTACTAGTTCTTCTTCTCGAAGTCAGCATCAATAGGTCCCTGATCGCTCTGTGTTTGTCCCGGTTCCTGTCCTGAGCTGCCTTCCTGTGCCGGCTGATCTTGATAGAGTGATGCGCCAATCTTTGATATCACTTGGTTTAGCTCATCGAGCGCAGTTTTGATTGCTGCACTGTCATCGCCGTCTTTCACTGCTTTGAGAGCAGAGATCTTCGCTTCGATTTCTGTTTTTACTTCTGCAGGGATCTTTGCTTCATGTTCTTTGAGTGTCTTTTCGCTTTGATAGACGGTACTATCTGCCATGTTTTTAACGTCAATCAGTTCGCGCTTTTTGCTATCTTCTTCCGCATGAAGCTCTGCATCAGCGCGCATTTTTTCCACCTCATCTTTAGAAAGCGATGTTGAGGCGGTGATTGTGATTTTCTGCTCTTTATTCGTCGCCTTATCTTTTGCAGATACATTAAGGATGCCATTTGCATCAATATCAAAGGACACTTCGACTTGTGGAACGCCACGGTGTGCCGGAGGAATGCCATCCAGTATAAAGCGGCCTAATGATTTGTTATCTCCCGCCATTTCACGTTCTCCTTGGAGTACATGCACTTCAACTGATGTCTGATTATCAGCTGCTGTTGAGAAAATCTGGCTCTTTGAAATTGGAATTGTCGCATTGCGCTCAATAAGACGTGTCATCACGCCGCCAAGCGTTTCGAGGCCAAGTGAAAGCGGAGTAACGTCGAGCAAAAGCACGTCTCGGACTTCTCCCTGAAGAACACCGGCCTGAACTGCGGCGCCAACAGCAACTACTTCATCGGGATTAACGGTTACGTTTGGTTTTTTGCCAAAAAACTTTTCCACTGCTTGTTGGACAAGTGGCATGCGTGTCATACCGCCCACAAGGACAATTTCATTGATATCCGATGCCGACAAACCTGCATCACTCAATGCATTACGGCATGGCACGAGCGTACCTTGTATTAAATCGTCCACAAGTTCCTCGAGTTTTGCGCGTGTCATCTTGATAACAAGGTGCTTGGGACCTGCGGCATCCGAAGTAATAAATGGCTGATTTACTTCAGTCTCTACTGCTGTTGAAAGCTCAATTTTTGCTTTTTCCGCAGCTTCTTTCAAGCGCTGTAACGCCAATTGATCTTTGGATAAATCAATACCCTGATCTTTTTTAAATTCAGCAATCAGCCATTTGATAATCTGTTGATCAAAATCATCACCCCCGAGGTGTGTGTCGCCATTTGTAGCCTTCACCTCTACCGTATCATCCCCCACTTCCAATACGGAAACATCAAACGTACCGCCGCCAAGATCGTAGACAACGATTTTTTCGTCTTTACGTTTGTTAAACCCATAGGCAAGCGCTGCAGCTGTCGGCTCGTTGATAATGCGCTTTACATCGAGACCTGCAATCCTACCCGCATCCTTTGTCGCTTGGCGCTGCGAATCATCAAAATATGCAGGAACAGTAATGACTGCTTCGGTGATTTTTTCGCCAATCCGCTCTTCCGCATCGCTTTTTAGTTTTTGAAGAATCATTGCTGAAACTTCCTCGGCGCTGTATTCCTTGCCTCCCATGAGAACTTTTACGCCTTCTCCGCTTTTCACAATTTTATAAGGAAGCAAGCCGACATCTTTCCGTACTTTGTCATCACTGTAGCGGCGCCCAATAAGGCGCTTCACTGAATAAATGGTATTTTCGGGGTTTGTCACTGCCTGGCGCTTTGCAAGAAGGCCGACTAAACGCTCGCTGCTTTTCCCCATAGCAACAACCGAAGGAGTTGTGCGGTTGCCTTCGCGATTTTCCAACACCTTTGGCATGCCCGCTTCAATAATTGCCATGCATGAGTTTGTTGTTCCAAGATCTATTCCTAATATCTTTGCCATACGTGAAATGTTAGATTTATGATTTTTTATGAATGGTTACTAAATAACTATTCTCCCTGCGTTTCTGCTTCTTGAACTTCTTTTGCTTCCTGAATCTTCGCTTCCGGCTCTATTCTCTTATTAACAATCACTTTTGATGGTATAACGACCCTGCCATGAAATGTATACCCGCCATCTGTTTCTTGAGTGACAACCCCATCGTCGAAATCATCCCTTCGTTCATTGCCAACTGCCTGATGGAGCGATGGATCAAATGCCTTGCCCACTGAGCCCTCCATCTCTTCAATACCCATACCCTTGAGCACCTCTTTGAGTTGACGGTAAATCTGTTCAATACCTTTCACCCATTCAGACGGACGGAGTTCTTCTGTTACATACCCGAATGCCTTTCGGAAATGCTCAGAGATAGGCAGGAGCTGCATCACAAGTGCGTATGATGCAAACTGTGCCAATTCTTTCGAACGTTTTTCCTGCTCATTTTTAAAATTAATATAATCTGCTTTTGCGCGCTTCCAGCCATCAAGATATTCTTCATTTTGCTTTTTGAGCGCATCTGCTGATTGTGTAAGCTCATCTATTTTTTTGAGAGCTTCTTCGATCGTAAGCTGTTCATCGTTCATACCTTATACTATTATGAATCTTGAAGTACCTGCTGAGCTGATGTAATAATCGCTTTATTACGTCCATACTGCATCCTCATGGGCCCTACGATACCAATAATCCCCTGTGATCTGCGATACCGGCACTTTGCGAGTATGGCACCGCACTGAGGGGCCAGGGCATTCTGCTTGCCAACCCACACCTCGGGTTCATAGCCAATACGCGGGAAAATATCTTCAATGATATCATCGATTTTTTCCACGATATCTGCTAATGCCGCAGCAACTATTTTGTCATTTGACTCCGGTTTGTCGTAGAGGCGGCTTAATCCGGCTGCATACGTATGACAGCCATCAAGCGCACCAAAGCTGATTTCACCGGATAGCTCTGAAATGGTCCTACAGAGCATTTTAAGCCGTTCACTGCCATCATCTTCATCGCTCTGCCATGTGCGCATCAATGATTGCTCGGCATGATGTGGCAGTCTCACGGGTTTGAGATGTTGGATATAGAGCTGATACCCCCGTTCGGTTGGGATACGACCTGCAGAAATATGGGGTTGGAACAAATGCCCAAGCTCTTCGAGTAGCGCCATTTCGTTCCGTATTGTTGCGGAGCTATAGGGCAGATGGTAGCGCTGCATCAGCGATACCGAGCCGACAGGCTCGCCTGAAAGTATATAGGAATCAATGATTCTCATCAAGAGATCGATCTTTCGCTGGTCCATACATCACACTATTAGCACTCAATACCTAAGACTGCCAATAGTATAGGCAAGAAAAACATCCCTGTCAAGAGAGGTATTTATTATGCCTGTTCGAATGTTTTCCCGTCATTGATTGCTTCGATATACCGCTTCACACCCAATTCGTCCTGCCTATCAGAATACTGCAATTGTTCATACCAATAAAGTGCTTTCTTTGTATTTCCACTCTGGTATTCAACATGTCCCAATCCCATCAATGTGCGCATTGTCGCGCGCTCATACAGATGGTTCCAGTCGAGTTCTTTGGGCCATGCATGGTGATAGTGAACATCAAGCAGATAGTGTGCTTCCTTGTACCACCGCGCAGCTTCGAACATATCTCGATGATTCAAGTTGACAGCTGCCATACCATTGTGAGCATCGATCACTTCAAAGGCGTGGATGTGCGGATCGTCTTCATGTTCAAGTACCTGGCGAAAACAGCTTTCTGCTTTTTCCATATTTTCCACCTCAAAAGCTCCCCAGCCCTGGTCAACAAGTTTTTTGTAATGCGATGTAAGATAATTGACAAGCATAGTACTTCTTTAGTATAGCTCTCCATAATGATACGTCAAAAGGCTCCGCATGCATCTGCGGAGCCTCGGGTATCTACCAACTCTTCATTATCGCTTTACGAGATATGTTCGAGAAGTGCCAAATCCCAACAATTGCGAGATATCCTTCGATGCCTGTATCATTTCCTTTACTTCCTTAACATCTGCCGGTTCAATTTCATCCTTTTCGAGTATCCCTCCGAGCTCTTCTGAAACTGATGCTTCATTTTGTAATTTCAGCTTACTATTAAGCCCATCAATGAGTGTATTCATGGCGTTAGCGGTTTTAACAACACTTACTCGCTGCTTAGTATTCAATGTATCCTCGCGTTTCTCTAGGGATTTCAACTGTGCATAGGGGGCTTTTGCGCGGCGTATAGCTGTTTCAGCTGTTGTACGCTCTCTCAATGCCGCGCTTCGCGCCTTACCCTTCAAGCCGCTTTCTGCTTTCTTCATTGAAGCAACTTTTGCCGCATAGGAAGCAAATTGCCCATTCACGCCGCCAACACCATCCTCTTTCCCGTCTTCGCCATAAAGTAATTTGCCCAAGTCTTCAACAGAACCGGTATCTGCAAGCTCATCCTCGATATCTCTGAATCTGCTCTCAGTGAAACTCCTCAAGAAGGTAAGTGTTGAACTGCCAATAACGCTTTTCATATTTTTTGCAAGTTCACTCCGAGCCTTCGTGATCTGACTATTGATTACCTTGATATTTGCTTTCACATCATAGTTTTTTTCCGAAAGAGCCTCTTGAAGGGAAGCGGCCTCCTCTGCGAGCGTGTTCAGTCGTTCATTCAGTAAATCAGCGGCATTTTTCACCTTAAATGAATTATTTATTGTCGGAATATAGCGCTTATTGATGGTCGAGAGGCTTGAGGCAAGCGCATCTGCTTTACGCTGAACATTATCAGAATAGGATTCCGCAGACATAATCGATTCCAGAGAACTCCTGCTTTCTTTTGCGGTCGATTCAAGGATACCGGAGACATTAAGGCTAGCCTCTTTAAGTGTTGCAATCTTCTCTTCAAGGGTATCAAGGAATTTTTCTGTATCAACAAAATCAAGCTTGATCTTATTCAACTGTCCAACTTTCAAGTCTTCCAGGAGTTTCTGTGCGGTATCAACACTGCCATCTTTTTCGATTTTTGCGCTACGAGCATTTAATATCTTTGCCACTTCACGGTACGAGTCGGCATTCGCTTTTGTGAACGTATGGAGTTTTTGCTTATACCCCTTGATTTCATCAACTGCCTTTTGCGCACTCGTATAGCCATCCTTATCTCTCTTGCCACGCAACTCAACTGTTGCACTCTCAAGATCTTTCAATATGCTTGATAGATCAGATTCTCTGCTTGTCTGCTCTTCCGGAGTCAACACTTCTTCGGGCTTAAGCTTTACCGGCACTTCTACCTGCCGCTTCTCTGCAGGGCAGGTGCCATCGCTGGACCGCTGCTTACCCCCTGAACAGGACGGTTTTGCTGGTTCCTCAATAGCAGCATTAGAGGGACACTCCGAAAGTTTTGACACTGCATATTTCTTACCGTCGGGACACACACGCATACCATCCTTTGGTTTATTTGGGCACATTGGCAGCTTATTGCACCAGCCAGACGGCATTACCGGCATCATTGCTGTTGCTGTTGTCATCGGCTGAGGGCCGCACATTGGCATCATAAAACTCGCAGAGGATTGCTCACACCAATAACCTTTCATTTCCGCACTTTCGCATTTTTCTTGTGTATTTGGAAATTGACTACAACTCCCTGACGTATCTTTGCCCCACATACATTTCTTTGGACCAAAATCAAATTCTTCACAGGTTCGGCTTCCCGGTACACATTCTCCCCAATATTTATCATATTGGCACCATTTGCCGTTGTATTTTTCGCACGAGTCTTTCTTAAAGGGCCAATTGAAAGGGCAGCTTTCATTTTTCATTGCACACCAGCCGCGATCATGATCTGGATCAATCCACATATCTGCAGCCGGCATGTCACCTTCCATATCGCACCATTCACGCCCCTTTGCCTTACAGAGCTCCATCTTCTTTACCGGACAGCCGGACGGATTACACCATTCATTTGTTTCTGTCTTACCATCCCATGTTTTATAGGTATCACTGCACCACTCCATGGATTCATAACCCTTATCTTTGCTTCGCGCTTCGCACATCTGCTGATTGCAGGGCATCATACATTTATCAGTCGTATCTGCGCAGCTACCCCCTTGATCCCCAGCTCCGCTATAGCCCTTATGCGGACACCACTGCCAGCGGCTTTCGCCGGATACATTCTTTGCTTTGCAACGTTGTTCCGGAGTCGTTTTTGAAAGATCAGGACAACTTGCGCCAAGAGAGCATTCATATCCACCCTGTTCGCTCTTACAGGCAGTATATCCCTTGCCACATGTTGGAGGACTGTATGTCCAGCATGTAGAGCCATTATTCTTGCATTCACCGCCCGAACCACTCATACTCCATGGGCACCAGTGTTTACCATCAGAACATTCGGTGGACTGCTCCGTGCAGGATTTATAACAACCCGCCTTTCGAGTAGGCGATTCTCCACAATATGCAAGGCCTTCAGAACATGTCTGTACAATACCTGGGTGCCCATTCTTACAATCCCATGTGGTTTGGGCACAGAATCCCATTCCACCGGTAAATGTGGCTGAACACCATTTCATGCTTGTATTTTTGAAACACTCCGTTTTCATCTCTTCTTCTGTCTTTGTGCCACCCGAAGTGCAGGTAGTTCCCTTTGGTATGCAGGATTTTTTATCATTACACCAGACTTCATTGGTGTTTGCACATGTGTAGGTGCCGGATAATTTTGAACAATCTGTTCCCGATGGATAACACACACTATCTGCACAGCGTACAGGGTTCGTTGCGGGACATGCTGTCGTTGTGTTTCCCATACTGGGACAGCTCTGTTGAGCCGCTGTTGGTGTGTAGCAATAATTTTTCTTGTTAGTATCGTCCCAGCAAAATTTCTGGCCAGACGTACAGCATGTATCCGTATTTTTCACGCACATGCCTGGTGTAGCCGCATCAGCTGCGCCACACCATTTCATATCCGTCCATTTTGCACATTCTGTTTTTCTCTGCTCCTCGGTCATGGCGCCGCCAGTGCCTCCGGTACTTGTTGTGCCACATTTCCAGTCATGGCTTGACTGATCCCACCACCATGAACCATTTGAACATGCTGTTGTGGGAGCACACTTCTCATAGCAGCCTGCTGGCATACTGCCAGCTGCAGGGCATGAGACCATAGGAGATTGACAGGATGTTGTTCCTGTACCTCCTGCACCAGTTGTTGAAGGGCAATTCGGCTGAGATGCTGTTGGACAGTAGGGATACATACCGCCTGAGCTATTAGAGCATTGTATTGACTGCTTATTATCTGGGCAGCTTGTTGTACTTGAAGCTGTTGGGCAGGTGGTATAGCATCCTGCGGGACTGCTACCCATAGCCGGGCATTGCACCTGACCAGATGGACAGGAAGAACCGCTTCCTGAGCCACCGGAAGTGCTTGGACATGTAGGATTACTTGATGAAGCACACATTTCATAGGATTTTCCACTCGAATCAGTGCAATTGAGCTTTGTCATTCCCGAACCGCACATCATGGGACAATTCGGCTGAGCAGCAGAGGTAGTATAACAATAGTTCTTTTGAGTATTCGGATCCCAGCACTGCATTTGGCCGCTCATACATGACGAACTGCCGCTTGCCGTTGGGCAGGTCGTATAGCATCCTGCGGGACTGCTTCCCATAGCCGGGCATTGCACTTGACCAGATGGACAGGAAGAACCGCCAGTCGTACCACCTCCATCGCATTCTGAAGCTGTTGTGACG
This sequence comes from Patescibacteria group bacterium, assembly GCA_038065255.1. Taxonomy (NCBI): domain Bacteria; species Patescibacteria group bacterium. The sequence continues at coordinate 155,738 of JBBTRI010000001.1, read as the reverse complement.
CACTTAGACTTTGACATACACCACCATTGAGGTGTGGTACACTGGTTGTTTGCTGTTTGGGCTGATGTCATCAATGCCGACGAACCCAACCAAAGAAAAATAAAAAACCCGCCAATCAAGAGGGTTCTCTGAGCAATTCTCATCATAATGAGATACATTAAAAATTAGCTGCGCCGAAAAAAGTGCGCAAAAGCATTAAAGTTAGTAGCAGTATACCACTTATTCTAATATCAAGGAGTGGAAAACTTTTTCAACCTCTTGCGCACTGTGGCACGACATAAACTGTATGCGCAAATCTTTTGCACCATCAAAGCCGGAAACATAGGCTTTAAAATGTTTTTTAATAATCTCAAAGGATTTTATTTCATGAAACAATTCATCAAATAATAATGCATGCTCCACCATCACCGAAAGCTTTTCGTAAATTGAAGGCTGGTTCGTACGTTCTTTATTAAATAGCCAGGGATTGCCGAAGATGCCCCTTCCGATCATGACCCCATCGCCGCCAAATGTACTAAGCCGTGCTCTACCATCCCCACAATCTCTGACATCGCCATTACCGATAAGAAGAGGTCTTGGACCGGATCCGCAATGCTCTTTTAGCATATCAACAACCTCCGGCATAATCTCCCAATGAGCAGGCACATCAGACATCTCTTTGCGCGTACGTAAATGCAACGTAAGCGCAGCAGGTTCTGTCTCCAAGAGATACGGAAGCCATTCAGCGATTTGAATAGTGTTATACCCTATGCGTGTTTTAATGGATACCGGCAACCCGGCAGCACCCCGTTTTGTCTCTGCAATCACACGCTGTGCGCGCTTTGGATCCTTCATGAGCTCTGCCCCTGCTCCCTGCTTATTGATACCCCTGTCGGGGCAACCCATATTGATATCTATCCCGTCAAAACCACGTTCGGCTATCAGCTGTGCTGCTTGATAGAAATGTTCCGGCTCTGCTCCAAAAATCTGCGCCACAATGGGGCGTTCGCTTTCGCTAAACCAGAGGTCTGGCAGGAGTTTCTCCTTCCCTACCGAACAGAGCCCATCCACAGACACAAATTCCGTCCACATCACGTCAGGCTTGCCATATTTCGCTATAATACGCCGAAAAGCTGCATCTGTGACATCTGCCATGGGTGCCAGAGTAAAAAACGGTACTTCGAGTTTTTGCCAAAACAATCCTTGCATAATCTACCTATTTTACCTTTAAATATAATAAAAAACAACAAATACCCCTTGACAAATGCCCTAAATATGTATATAATAGCTCTTATGTCGTCCTTTGACCTATGGTTAGTATACGAGCAGATTTACTCATTGGGAATATCGCGTATTCGGTAACACGAGAGGCGTTTCTGCAATATAAGGAGCTCAAAAATGCGGATCGGAAAAAGCCGATTCGAGATACCCTATTACTCGATAAAATCGGGCATATCCTGGAAGGCACGCGACTTGACCATTCCAGAAGTCCGGAGGGATACATGATAGACGGAGTAGTCTATCCTCTCTTTTATAGAGTAAGTAAGCAAAATGCCTATCGTCTCGCGATTGTAAAGGCAGGGTATCACATAGTTGTGGGAATCGAGCCCTGTGTGCCAACCGATGATGCAAAAAGCGTCGTAGTGCATGAGATCGATTTCCATGGCGAAATCCTTGGGATCACCGACCACGCACTTGAGAGATTTTTAGAGCGCTGGATTCAGTATGAAAAAGACGCCCCCCTAGATACGCTAAAAACGTTGCAGAAAATAGTGAATAAGGCTGAACCCGACGAGTTAAGCCCCGCACTGCGCGTGCTACGACTTATCAACAATGGTTGTGTTCGGACGCAGTACTTGCGGTTTGGACCATGGCGACTGATCATCGTAGATGAAGAAATGGGAAGTGCAACAAAAGTGCTCGTGACATTTGAGCGAAGGACTCGCACCTAGCGACCCCCGAATATCAAAAACTCGGCGGATACCCCCTTCGCTTTTTTTATTGGGTCAATATTGCGTCAATACTCCTCGACACCACCGCAACCATATGCTACCTTGCTTCTTGATGTACATTACCAAATGACCATCATGAATATCATATCTATGCCAAAACTCATGTACGCAAGTAGCAATAGGAATAGTGAAATGTTCTATGCCGTGCGCCTTCCCATACCCGACCCATTCTTCTATCTTGATACGGGCGAGCAAAAATATGTCTTTCTTGACCATAGGGAATACGGTGTCTTCGAGGAGCACAATTCAAATCCGGATATTTCACTTGTCCTCGTTAATCCCCTGAGTAAACAGGCAAGGGATTATCCAAACACTACACGAGTGACAAATAGGCTTGCGCGAGTGATTCTGGAAGCCTATGGCTTAAAAAATCAAGTCATCGAAGTACCTACCAGTTTTCCGCTTGATATGGCCGATTATCTTCGCTCTGAGGGGTTCATCCTTGCAACTTCAAATCACTTCTTTCCTGAACGACTTATAAAAAGCCTACGCGAGGTGGCAGCTATTCGAGAAGCTCTTGTCAGAACCCAGCATGCATTCCGAGCAATCGAAACCATACTGCGCGAATCCCACATAGAAGGTGATACTATTATCTATCAAGGCGGCATTCTCACAAGCGAATATCTGCGAAAAGAGGTTGACCTTCTGTTGTTTGGTCATGATATGCTCAACAGCGAGGGACTCATTATTTCCTGCGGATCTCATGCCGCCATTCCCCATCATCAAGGTTCCGGTCCTATACGACCACATCAGACGATTGTCTGCGACATCTTCCCAAAGCATCGTACAAGCGGTTATTTTGCAGATATGACCCGGACGTATGTAAAAGGTACGCCTTCTGATCAGGTACAAGCGATGTATAATGCGGTTCTCGATGCCCAGATACGTGCATTTGAAGAAATAAAGCCCGGAGCACTGCTTTCCGCACCCCACCAACGATGCGTGGATCTATTTCTAGAACGAGGATTCCATGTTGGCGACCAAGAAGGTTTTACTCATGGCACGGGACATGGGTTGGGAATCGATGTCCATGAGGCTCCCTATGTGAGCGCCAGCGCTACGAATGTCTTTGAAGTGGGACATGTGGTTACCATCGAACCGGGACTCTATTATTCCGCGGTGGGAGGCATACGCATAGAAGATGTTGTGGTGGTGACCGAAGAAGGTTTTGAAAACCTTACGCGCTATCCCACAACACTTGCGATTCCATAACACAAAAAGAACCCGCAACCACCAAATGGCGGAGCGGGTTCTTTTTTATATCACGCAATTAAACTCGTTGTACGTTGACTGCGTTTGGTCCTTTTTCCGACTCTTCTATTTCGAAGGAAACGTTGTCGCCTTCTTGAAGTTCTTCAAAAGTGACACCGACAAGAGATTTGCTATGAAAAAACAAATCCTTTGCTTGGCCTTCGACCACAATGAATCCAAAGCCTTTATCTGTCTTCTTTTTGATTACACCTGTCATAGATATAGTATAATAGTAAATAAATGCACTCAATAATTTACGGAAACTCGACGATTTTTTCTCAAAAAAAATATTTGTGCGCCATTACGACAGTAACGGCACTTGTGCTTATCTATATATATACGGTAAAGTCCTGTTTTTGTCAATTTATACGGCATAGCTAGTGATATCATCCTTGATTTGACATGCATACACCGTGGTGTATAATACTATTATTAGATCTAACGTTTTCTTTATGCAACGTACGCAAATTTATCTCCCTCGCACACAACTACTAGCCGTAAAAGAAGTAGCACGTCGACAGGATACAACAACATCTGAAGTAATTCGAAAGCTTATTCAGCAGTATGTGCAGACTAACGCTCAAGATAAAAAAAGGGCTAAAACAAACAAGAGTTTCTTTTCTCAAACAAAATCTGTGATAAAAAAAATCAACAGAATTGGTGAAAAGGGACCCATGGATTTAGCAAAAAATATGGATAGATATCTGTATGGGGATATCTAGTATATTTCTTGATTCAAGCTATTTAATAGCCTATTTTAACACTAATGATGCCCTTCATACGCAAGCATGTGAGATTGGTAAAATTCTGAAACCCGAGATCAATCCACTTATTATATCAAATTATATTTTTCTTGAGATCACAACGGTGTTGTCACAAAAAGCTGGTAGACACCTGGCGCGTACTGTTGGTGAATATATACTTTCTACCTCATCTATTCGCTGTATCCATATTGATCCATCACTTCACCATAAAACATGGACATTATTTCAGACTATTGGTCAGAAGGATATTGGCTTTGTTGATTGCAGTATTATTGCGGCAATGAAAGCTGAAGGGATCACTACCCTTCTGACATTTGACACGCATTTCAAAAAACTTCAGAAACATCATCGTTTTTCACTTTATGCATAAAAAAGAGCCGCCCTAAGGCTGGCTCGTTGATACAGTTAGTGTGTATCGCATTGCGGCAAGGATGGTTTCATTTTTCGCTAACGCACGTTCTTTTTCGTCTTCTCCCTTGCGTGAAATATCGCTCCAACGCTTAGATTCTTTTTCAACTCGATCGTGATATGCGCTAATCTCTAAGTCCAAGCGAGCTAGTACACCTGCATCTTCAATCGGATGCAACTCATGAGCCATCAGCATAGCGCCCTTGAGTGCAGTTTCGTGACCCATGACATTTTCGCGAAGAAAAAGGTCGCATTGTTCCAGGATATAGAGTGAAAACCTGCGGCGTAAGCTGCTGTATGCCAATCCACTCAAATATTCAAATAGAGACGGTATATTCATGGAACTCATTCTATATACTCCGGTGGATTCGGGCTTGAATCGCTGATGCATCTCAAGAATAAACTCAAGCTGCGCAGCCAAACGATCTGCATAGGAGCCTGGATTCTTCCCCTTTATACAACGAACAAGAAATACGTACTTACCGAAAATTTCCGCAAGGATTTCCTGATCATCGGCATGCGCTTCCATCTTTGTCTGAACAGCATGCCGAATACGCGCATCGAGATAATCCCTAAGTTCAGACTTAAGAAATGGCCAACCCTTGTGAGTGGCACCGGAATAGAGGCAATGGAGGGGGTGCCTATCAAAGTTATCAAATGAACGCACCATCTCTGCCGTGGCGATAATATCCAAAGCCTTACACGCGATCTCTCGATCGACACTATTAAGAACAGTAACAAATTGCTCGCCATATTCTCCTGTAGTATAGTGGAGATGATCCTGCCTATCACCCGTGCAATTGGCGATAATGGCAAGTGACCGTGCAACAAGTTCCGCAAAAAAAGTTTTGAGGTTGCTACTCTTTATCTGTCTTGAAAAAGAGAGTTTTTTCCGCTGGTACGGGAAGTAGATCGGCAATGGATGAGCCGTAAACGGTGCGACAGCGAGCACAAGTACTCGCGCCTTATATTCATCTTCGTACGCCTCGTCATCAAGAATCTTCTCGAGAGGCTCGGTCGAATAGCCGCAACAGGGGCCGGGCAAGACTTCGTCAGCGAATTTTTTCCATGCTTTGTCACCCTTTTTGGTAAAAAGGTTGCTGCGCCAACTGTCAATGAACGCGTCAAGCGGTCCGGGAAGTTCACTTTTCTTATCGTTTCCCATGATCTTTGATAGTCGTAATGCTACTGGTTTTGCGAGGTGGTGTCAATGGTATTCAGTAGTCATTTAGGAATAAAAAA